>SKSL01000033.1 GCA_007123015.1 Natronohydrobacter sp.
CGGCCCGCCGCCCGTGGCCATCAGCACTGTTTTCGCGCGGACAAAGCGGAAGCGGCCTGTGCGCATGTCGATCATCAGCACGCCAGACAGGGCGCTGCCGTCCTGCGTCGGGATCAGCCCGATGGCGCGATGTTCCTGCAGCTTCTCGACCGGGCGCGAGAGAACGGTTTCCATCAGCCGGTTGATGATCTCAATCCCAGTCAGATCGCCCTTATGCACAGTCCGGTCGGCGGTTTGGCCCGCAAAAGCCTTCTGGTGCAGCGTGCCGTCGGGGTTGCGGTCGAAGAAGCAGCCGAGTTCATTCTCCAACTCGCGGATCCGCACCACCGCCTGTTCGCAGAGCCGCCAGGCCATGTCCTGATTGGGCAGCCATTTGCCGCCCTGAATCGTGTCCATGAAATGCCGCTCGACCGTGTCACCGCCGCCAAGGGCCACATTATAGCCGCCCTGCACCATGCGCGTGCAGCCGCATTTGCCGATCAGCCCCTTGACCGCGATGGTGATGCGGGTTCCCGGCGGCGCGGATTGCAGCGCGTGCAGCGCGCCGAACAGGCCCGCGCCGCCGGTGCCGAGGATCAGGATATCCGTATCATGGCGGTCGATGTCTTTGGTGGTGAACATGGATCAGATCGCCCGTAGCAGAAAGGTGGTGGAAATCAGGAAAGCGCCCGCAAGGCTGGCTGCCGCCCATGTTTTCTGGGGCGCGGACCACGGCAGCCACTCAAACGCCAGCAGCCGCAGCCCCCCGAAGAAATGCACCGCGAGCAGGAAGACCAGCCCGAATTCGGCCAGTTTGACCAGCGGATACTCGGTCAGGCGCAGGAAGGCATCGAGCCTTGCCGCGTCGTTCAGCGCCATCGAGAGCACATAGAAATGCGCGGGCAGAAACAGCGCGAGGCCGAGGCCCGACAGCCGGTGCAGGATATAGGCCAGCCAGAGCGGGTGCGCGCGGGGAATGGCTTTCATGCGGCACCTATTGCAGTGACAGCGTAAACGGCCTGTGCACCCATGACGAACAAGATCACCCCGATGGCCAGCGCGGTCAGGTTCAACACAGACCCACGCAGGCCCACCCATTCCGACAGGATCGTGCGCAGGCCGATTGCGGCGTGGATCGAAACGGCCACGACGAACATCCCGTAGAACAGGAACCAGAACACCGATCCTTGCGTGCGGCCAAGGATTTCAGCAGCGGTCAGCCCGCCCTGGATGGCGTAGATCATCACACCGAGATGCACGAGCACGAAAGGTGCCATCACCAGCGCGCTTAGGCGTTGCGCCATATAGAGATGAAATTCGCTCATGCCTTGCCCTTTCCGAAAAAGCGCCGGGTCGTGGCGCGTTTCAGCCCGGCAATGGCCGAGAGCGGGTCAAGCTCATTCGGGCAATAGGCCGTGCAAGACCCCATCGAATGACAGGAATGACAGCCGCCCTTGCCGCTGACGGCATCCAGAATCGCGTCCTGCGCGCCGTCCTTGGCGTCATTGTAAAGCGTCCAAGCCCGTTGCAGGGCAGCGGGGCCGAGGTAGTCAGGGTTATTCGCCACTGTATCACAAGCAGCGTAACACACTGCACAGTTGATACACTCGATCCCGGCGCTGGCCGTCACACGCGCGGGCGCATCCGGGTCGATGGTTACAATCGGGTCGTCGCGGCGGGCGGTGGGGTGATGGACGGCTTCGGCCGACACCCATTTGTCGAAAAACGGATCCATATCGACGGCCAGATCCTTGATCACGGGCAGGTTGCGCAGCGGCCCGACTTCAATCGCGCCGTCCTGAAGCACCTTGCTGACATGGGTGCGGCAGGTCCAGCGCGGCACGCCATTGACCATCATCGCGCAAGACCCGCACATACCCACGCGGCAAGCGAAACGATAGGTCAGCGTCGGATCAGCGTTCTGCTGGATCCAAGAAACCACATCCAGCACGGTCTGATTCGCATAAGCGGGCACGTCGAACTGCTGTTTGCGCCCCGGCCCGCCTGGCCCACCGCGCTGAACTGTAACGGATAGTTGCGGTCCTGTGCTGGTCACTGCGACCTCTCTCGGTTTCTTCTTCGGATCATGGCGCGATGCACCCGTCCCAATCGACCTTGAGCAAAGCACTAACGGTAATAAATTTCAAGACACATTATTTTACTTGAAATAATTTCATTCTATTTGCTAAGGAAGGGCGAGGAGGAATTTGCATGAGGAACTACGCGCCAATGACAGGGGCCAAAGCACTGGCCGATGCGCTGCAGGCGGCAGGGGTCCGCTGCATTTTCTCGCTCTCGGGCAACCAGATCATGCCTGTCTTTGACGCACTGATCGGGCGCGATATTCGGCTGGTCCACGTCCGGCACGAAGCGGCAGCGGTCTATGCGGCAGAAGCCTGGGCGCAGTTGACGGGGGAAATCGGCGTGGCGCTGGTCACGGCCGGGGCGGGCTTCGGCAATGCGCTTGGGGCGCTGATCTCGGCGCGGGCCTCTGAGTCGCCAGTGCTGCTGCTGAGCGGTGACTCGCCGCGCGGTCAGGACGGGATGGGCGCGTTTCAGGAGCTTGATCAATGCGCGATGTCGGCCCCTGTGACAAAAGCCAGTCTGCGGGGCGGGTCTGCTGACACGCTGGCGCCCGAGGCTGCGGCGCTGATCCGCAGAGCGCGCGAGGGGCGTCCGGGCCCTGTGCATCTGGCACTGCCTGCAGATGTGCTGACAGATCCGGTCACCGGCCAGCCAGAGGTGAATGTCACCCCGGCTGTGCAAGGTCTGGACGCGGACACGCTGGCAGACCTGCGCGCCTTTCTGGACGGGGCTGCTCGTCCGCTGATCCTGACTGGTCCAGCGCTCTCGAACACCCGTACCCAAGGCGCTGTGACGCGGGCGCAGGGTGTGCTGAATGTCCCTGTCCTGTGCATGGAAAGCCCGCGCGGGCTGCGCGATCCGGCGCTTGGGGCGCTGGTCGATGTGACCCGACAGGCGGACCGGATCATACTTCTGGGCAAGCCAGGGGATTTCACGACCGGGTTTCTGGGGGCAGATATGGGCAACGAAAAGACGCAGTTTGCTGTCATCGACCCGGACGAGGCCGAGATCAGCCGCGCCCGCGCGCGACTTGGCAGGCGGCTGTCACTGGCGGCCTGTGCAGACAGCCTGCCGGTCCTGCACGCGCTGAGCGCGCGCGCAGATGCTCCGGCGCGCATGGAATGGATGCGTGATGCGACAGCCGCGCTCGCCGCGCGCGCAACGCTCGCCCCTGACGCGCTGGAAGGACCAGACGGGCTGCACCCGGCGGCCGTGGCGCAAGCGCTCGGCGCGATCCTGCGCGCGCATCCCGAAGCAGTCCTGATCTCGGATGGTGGTGAATTCGGCCAATGGATACAGACTGTCGCACATGATGGCCCGCGCGTGATCAATGGTGTCTCTGGCGCGATTGGGGCGGCACCGGCCTATGCGCTGGCGGCCAGCCTCGCGCGGCCCGGTGCGCTGGTGATCACGGCCATGGGCGATGGCACAGCGGGCTTCTTGCTGGCGGAATATGAAACGGCGGCGCGCGAGGGGGCGCAGTTCATCGCGGTGATCGGAAATGATTCCTGCTGGAATGCGGAACATCAGATCCAGATCCGAGAGTTCGGGCCGGACCGCACGCATAGCTGCGGCCTATCGAGAATGGCGCGGTATGATGTGGCCGCGCAGGGTCTGGGCATAGTGGGTATGGTGGTCGAGGATAGCCAGATCGGGACCCTGACACAGGCGCTGACCAGCGCCCTTGCGCAGCGCAGTCCGGTCTGCCTGAATATCCGTATCCGGCCAGAGCCTGCGCCTGTCGTGACCGCAAGCAAGGCCCCGGCAGGGGCCGTGCATTGACAGAATTGTAGCCAGTTTAGACTGCAGCGGGGGAAAATTGGCATTTGACGGGCATGCCGTTGCAGCGTTTGATGGCAGCACAGCCTGAACTGGCACAGAACCAAATCAAAGGGAGGACCACACATGAAGACAACACTCACTGCACTGACCCTCGGGGCGGCCACATTGGCGCTGAGCGCTCCTGCCGTTGCAGAATATCCCACGCGCCCGATCCAGATGATCGTGCCTTTCGGCGCCGGTGGGGCGACGGATATTTCGGCCCGCGCGCTCGCCACAGCGCTCAGCGATATCGTGCCGCAGCCGCTGGTTGTCAGCAACCGCACAGGTGCAGGCGGGGCCACAGGGTCGGTCGCTGTGCGCGACGCGGATGGTGACGGCTATACGCTGCTATTCGCGCGCGTAGGCTCGCATACGGTCAACCCGGCGATGAACCCGAACCTGCCCTATACGATTGATGAATTCCGCTTCGTTGGGGTCTATGAAATCAACCCGGTCGCCTGCGTCGTGAACAGCAATTCCGACTTTCACACGATCGAGGATCTGATCGAGCGGGTGCAAGCTGATCCGGGCGGGGTGATCTTCAGTTCCGCCGGTGTCGGATCGATGCCGCATATCGGCACGATGATGATCCTTGACGCCTTCGGGGTCGAGGATATTGCGGACGCTGTGATCCATATCCCCACAGAAGGGGACGGTGCCGCGCTGACGGCCGTTCTGCAGGGCACATCGGATATCTTCTGCGGCAGTGCATCGCCGGCTGTCCCCTTCATCCAGGCCGGACAGATGCGCCCGCTTCTTGTCACCTCGTCCGAGCGTCTGGACGGGATTGATGCACCCACGGTCGAAGAAGTGGGCAAGCCGGAATTGCGCGCCCTTGTCGGCTGGACCGGCATTGCCGGACCGGCTGATCTGAGTGATGAAGCCGCAGCGCTTTGGGGCGAATGGCTGGCCGAAGGCGTGCAGAACACGGAATTCCTGCGCATCCTGACCGCTGGCGGGTCCGTGGTCGAACTGATGTCGCCGGAAGACTCGGTTCAGTTCGTCAATGATGCCTATGAGACCTTCCGCGCTGTTGTCGTGGCGCTGGATCTCGAAATCGACTAGGCTGGGTCCCCGGCTTGTCGCCGGTGACAACTCCATCGGGTGCTGCCGGGTTTCGCCCCGGGAGCACCCTACCCATAAGGGGACGCGATGCTGTCAAGACGCGCTGAGTTACTTGTCGGTCTGGGAGTGATGGGACTGGCAGCCCTGGTGCTCTGGGTCCTGATCCCGGGTCATATCACGATCCCGCGGCGCGTGCCGATTGCAGCCCTCTCGCCCGCGTTCTGGCCCAATGTGATCGGGTGGACCATGCTGCTTTGCGGTGCCTTGCTGACAGCGCGGGCCACATTTGCCCCGCCCCCGCCCGACACCATCGCCGATGATCTGAGCATCACACGTCCCGAAGTGTTGCGCATGGGGGCGTTGGCCATCACTCTCGGCACGGCCTATGTCGCGCTGCCTGTCGTCGGCATGACATGGACCTGCATGATCGTCTATTTCCTGCTGGTGCTGATGACTGGCGCGCGGCGGCCCATCTGGGGCACGCTCATCGCGATCCTGCTGCCCTTGGCGCTCTATTTCTTCTTTACCAAAGTCGCAGGCGTTGCCATCCCGCAAGGCCGGATCGTGAGGTTGCCGTGACATTCTTCGA
>SKSL01000126.1 GCA_007123015.1 Natronohydrobacter sp.
AAACAGACCCGCGCTGCAGACCGCTAAATATTGTGTCTGATGCGTGACAATCCCTGCGGATACGCCTATAAGTGGGGCAATCAAGCGAGGGATTTTCTGCATGTCAGCTGACGCTTTGAAACGCGACGACTACGGCGCGGATTCGATCAAGGTTCTCAAGGGGTTAGATGCGGTGCGCAAGCGCCCCGGCATGTATATCGGTGACACGGATGATGGCTCTGGCCTGCATCACATGGTCTATGAAGTGGTCGATAACGGCATCGACGAGGCGCTGGCAGGCCACGCCGATTTCGTGACTGTCACGATCCACGCCGATAATTCCGTGTCAGTCATGGATAACGGACGCGGGATCCCCACGGATATCCATGCGGAAGAAGGGGTTTCCGCGGCCGAAGTCATCATGACCCAGCTGCACGCGGGCGGCAAGTTCGACCAGAACAGCTACAAGGTCTCTGGCGGGTTGCACGGGGTTGGTGTGTCGGTGGTCAATGCGCTGTCGGATTGGCTGGAATTGCGCATCTGGCGGGATGGCCGCGAGCATGTCGCCCGGTTCGAGCGCGGCGATACTGTGCGCCCGCTGGAAGTGGTGGGCGAGGCCGCGAGCAAGAAAGGCACTGAGGTTCGATTTCTGGCATCCTTGGACACATTCTCGAACCTCGACTACAGCTTCAAGACGCTTGAGAACCGCTTGCGGGAATTGGCTTTTCTGAATTCCGGGGTGCGGATCATTCTGGAAGACCAGCGCCCCGCCGAAATGTTGAGATCTGAACTGTTCTATGAAGGCGGGGTGCGCGAATTCGTGCGCCATCTGGACCGCTCGAAAACCCCTGTCATGCCAGAGCCCATCTACATGACCGGCGAACGCGACGGTATCGGGGTGGAAGTCGCGATGTGGTGGAATGACAGCTATCACGAGACGGTGCTGCCCTTCACCAACAACATCCCGCAGCGCGATGGTGGCACGCATATGGCGGGCTTTCGTGGCGCGCTGACGCGAACGATCAACGCCTATGCACAATCGAGCGGGATCGCCAAGAAAGAGAAGGTCAATTTCACGGGCGATGATGCGCGCGAAGGGCTGACCTGTGTGCTGTCGGTGAAGGTGCCGGATCCGAAGTTTTCCAGCCAGACCAAGGACAAGCTGGTGTCCAGCGAAGTCCGCCCGGCGGTCGAGAGTTTGGTGAACGAGAAGCTGGCCGAGTGGTTCGAGGAAAACCCGGTTCAGGCGAAAAGCATCGTCGGCAAGATTATTGAGGCGGCGCTCGCGCGCGAGGCCGCCCGCAAGGCACGCGAACTGACGCGCCGCAAGACGGCGCTCGATGTGGCCTCGCTGCCCGGCAAGCTGGCCGATTGTCAGGAACGCGACCCGGCCAAGTCAGAGCTGTTTCTGGTCGAGGGCGACTCGGCCGGGGGGTCCGCGAAACAGGGGCGCTCGCGCCACAATCAGGCCGTGCTACCGCTGCGCGGCAAGATCCTGAATGTGGAACGCGCGCGCTTTGACCGGATGCTGAGCAGTCAGGAAATCGGCACGCTGATCACGGCGCTTGGCACGGGCATCGGACGCGACGAATTTGACCTGTCGAAACTGCGCTACCACAAGATCGTCATCATGACCGATGCTGATGTGGACGGCGCGCATATCCGCACGCTGCTGCTGACCTTCTTCTTCCGGCAAATGCCGCAATTGATCGATGCAGGCCACCTCTATATTGCCGAACCCCCGCTCTTCAAAGTCGCGCGCGGCAAGTCCGAAGTCTATCTGAAGGACAAACCCGCACTGGAAGACTACCTGATCGCACAAGGGGTTGAAGGGGCAGTGCTGCGGCTGGCTTCGGGCGAGGAAATCACTGGCGCTGATCTGGCGCGCATTGTGACGGAAGCGCGCGCCGTCCGAAAATCGCTGCAGGCCTTCCCGACACATTACCCGCAGCATATTCTGGAACAGGCCGCGATTGCTGGCGCGCTTCAGGCTGAAGCGCTGGCCGCGCATCCGCAGGAACTGGCGGATTCCGTCGCCGCACGGTTGGATCTGATCGCTGCCGAATATGAACGTGGCTGGCAGGGGCGGCCCACCCAGGACGGGGGCCTGCGCCTGTCGCGGATGCTGCGCGGGGTCGAAGAAGTGCGCAGGCTGGATGGCGGCGTGCTACGCTCGGGCGAAGCGCGCAGACTGGCCGGGCATACCGAGAGCTTGCAGGAAATCTACAGCCAACCGGCGGATCTGGTGCGCCGCGACCGCAAGCAGACGATTTACGGGCCAGTGGATCTGCTCAATGCCATCCTGGCCGAGGGCGAAAAGGGCTTGTCGTTGCAACGCTACAAGGGTCTGGGCGAGATGAATCCCGACCAGTTATGGGAAACCACGCTGGATCCAGAAGCGCGCACGCTGTTGCAGGTCAAGATCGACGATCTGGCAGAGGCCGATGACATCTTCACCAAGCTGATGGGCGATGTGGTCGAACCCCGCCGCGAGTTCATCCAGCGCAATGCCTTGAACGTGGAAAACCTGGACGCCTAAGCTTGCGCGCGGAGAACGGACTGCACTCCGCGCGCGATCTCGCGCTCTTCATCCGCGCGGATCATCCATATCGCGACGCGGGATGCCTCGGAGCTCAGGCGCGGACCATTCGTGGCGTTCCGTTCCGGGTCCAGTTCTGCCCCCAGCCAGCCAAGATGCGCGACGATCGCGGCCCGAATATCGCGCGCATTCTCGCCGATCCCGCCAGTAAAGACGACCGCATCGAGGCCCCCCATCGCCATGACCAGACTGCCCGCATGGCGCGCGGCCCAGTAGCAAAAATGGTCGATGGCGAAGCGGGCACGCGCGGTCCCGACCTCTGACAGGGCGCGCATATCGGCGCTCAAACCCGACAGACCAAGCAGCCCAGAGCGGTGGTTCAGCAGCGCCCGCGTCGCATCAATCCCGCGTTCTTCTGCCAGACGCAGCACAGCGTTGCCGTCAATGCTGCCCGTGCGCGTGCCCATGGTCAGTCCTTCCAGCGGCGAATAGCCCATTGTCGTCGCCACCGATTGCCCATCGCGAATGGCACAGAGCGAGGCCCCGTTGCCCAGATGACAGGCCAGCAGCCGCTGCGGCAGATGCCCCGCCACTTCCGGCAGCAGCCGCGTTAGGGCGGCATAGCTCAGCCCATGGAACCCGTAGCGCCGGATGCCCTGCGCGGTGATTTCGGGCGGCAGAGCGTATTCTGTAGCGAGCGCGGGGTTGCTGGCATGAAAGGCCGTGTCGAAACAGGCCACTTGTGGCAGGTCCGGGGCGAGCGCCGTAATCGCATCGATCGCGGCCAGATTATGCGGGTTGTGCAAGGGCGCAAGCGGGATGCAGTCTGCAATCGCCGCGCGTGTCCGGGGCGTGATCCGCGTGGGCGCAGTCAGCGCAGTGCCTCCATGCACCACCCGATGCCCGACCGCGCCCAAGCCGTCCAGCGTCACGCCTTGCCCAGCGAGCGCGTCAAGAATCGCCGCAAGGGCCGCAATATGATCGGGCATGGGCATGTCGCGGCGCATCTCGCCCACGCGCAAGGATGACGCCCCGCCAATGGCATCCGCCACGCCGGTCAGCACTTCGCGCAGGCCAGCATCAAACAAGGTCAGCTTGATCGAGGATGACCCGGCATTCAGAACCAGCAAAGGCTTGTTCATCTCAAAGCTCTCCCCAGATGCTGCGGATCAGCCCCAGAGTGGACAGCACGATCAGCAGGATCAGCGTGAAGCGCTTGAAATCCTGCGGATTGGCCGAAGTAAACCGCCGCCCCCCGACCCAGAGCCCCAGCGCCATGAGCGGCATCATGAACGCCAGCATGACGAAACTCTGCACCCCCAGAAGCCCGGCCCAAAGAAGCGCGGGCACCGCGATCAGGCACAGAAGCGTCAGATAGGCGATCAGGGTTGCGCGAAACACGGGCGCAGCGACAGGTTGTGCGGCCAGATAGACCGCAATTGGCAAGCCCCCCGCCGCCGCCCCATTGGCCAGCCCCGAGGTCATGCCCGCAATCACATTGCCCGGCGTGCCAAGTTCGCGCCCGAACTGAAACCCCCGCGCCATGGCCAAACAGATTACCAGCACCATGCCGGAAATTGCCATACGGGCAATATCTTCCCCCATCCGAGCGATCAGCGCAAAGCTGAAGGGCATGACCACCGCCGCGCCGCCCAGCATGCCCACCATGCGCCGCCAGTCGATCTGCGCCATGACCCCGCGCGCCTGCCCGAAGCTTAGAACAATCTCGCACAGGACCAAAGTGGCCACAAACGGCACCGGATCTGTCACCAGTGCCGCCGAGGTGATCACCAGCGCGGAAAAGCCGAAGCCCGAATAGCCGCGCACCCAGGCCGCAGCAAGGATACAGAGGGCCAGATAGATCAACTGCCAGATTTCAAGCCCGTAAAGCGCGGCCATGGATCAGGTCAGGCGACTTGCTGCGGGCGCATATCCTCGCGGGTCACACCCGCCACAGCGACAGGTGTTTTCATCGCATCGCGGCGGAACGGGTCGCCCAGCTCCTGATTGATCATCGCCTCGATCAGCGTGGTCTTGCCATGCTGCATCTGATCCTCGATCGCCTTATGCAGCGCGGCGGTCAGTTCTTCCATCGTGCGCGCCTGCACGCCCTGCAGCCCGCAAGCCTGCGCGATGCCTGCATAGCTGACTTGCTCATCCAGTTCGGTGCCGACGAAATTATCGTCATACCACAGGGTCGAGTTGCGCTTTTCCGCGCCCCACTGATAGTTGCGGAACACGATCATCGTGATCGCAGGCCATTCCGGGCGGCCAATCGCGGTCAGTTCGGTGACAGCAATCCCGAAGGCCCCATCACCCGCAAAGCCCACAACCGGCACATCCGGACAGCCGATCTTGGCGCCGACAATCGCAGGCAGACCGTAGCCGCAGGGGCCGAACAGACCCGGCGCCAGATATTTGCGGCCCTCGTCAAAACTGGGATAGGCGTTGCCGATGGCGCAATTATTGCCGATATCGCTGGAAATGATCGCGTCTTTCGGCAGGGCGGACTGTATCGCGCGCCAGGCCATGCGGGGGCTCATCCAGTCCGGTTTCGCGGCGCGCGCGCGCTCGTTCCAGGTCGTGCCGGGATCGTCCTGCTCGTGATCCATCGACGAGAGCTGCTGCGCCCAGACCGATTTGCGATGTGCAATCTCGGCCTTGCGCTCTTCGCGATTGGTGTCGCCCGCAGTCTCCGACAGCCGCGCCAGAATCCCCTCGGCGGTTTTCCTGGCGTCACCGACTATGCCCACCGACACCTTCTTGGTCAGCCCGATCCGATCCGGGTTGATATCGACCTGAATGATCTTCGCCTCTTTCGGCCAGTAGTCGATGCCGTAGCCCGGCAGCGTGCTGAACGGGTTGAGCCGCGTGCCCAGACACAGCACCACATCCGCCTGCGCGATCAACTCCATCCCGGCCCTGGACCCGTTATAGCCAAGCGGCCCAGCAAAGAGCGGAT
>SKSL01000163.1 GCA_007123015.1 Natronohydrobacter sp.
CCCCGGCAGGCGCTTTTGACGGCTCAACCTGTTGTAACATAACAAATTATTCAATCGACTCGCAATTGACACCCTTACGCCAAAGCGCCTATCCAGGCAGGCTCTGCCCTCATTTCGTCACGCAAATCAGGTTATACAGAGGTCTTTACCAGGCAACTGCTCGTCTATCATGATCTTGAACGGCTGGCGCAGGCTGATGCCTGCACTGATTGGCTCGCCCCGTTTCGCGAATCTGAATGGGTGGTTTATGCTCAGTCACCCTTCGACAGCCCCGTGGCCGTGCTGGCCTGTCAGCGCCGCTACACCCACCGTGCCGCCATCTCGAACACTCGCCTGATCAGCGCCGATGCCCAGATCGTCGCCTTTCGATGGAAGGACTACCGCGTCAAATCCCGCGACAGCAGAAAGGCGATGCGGCTCCCTTCTTCCGGGGTTATCAGCGTGGTCTGTCGGTTCATGGCCGCCGATGTCTCGCTGCGGCCCACATTGAAAAACCTTCAGGAAAGCGGCCTGTGAGTTTGCGGCATCGCATGAACTGCAAACGGCTGAAGCAGACGATTGTTGAGTGCCTTTTGATCGCCTGCCATAGGCGTGGTCTTCTTGGCCCTGTCCACAACAGCCTCACATGATGAGGTTCGATATTTCGACATTACAATACTCAAAAATATCTCCAGCTTTTGTGAGCCATATCTTCTCGCGATGGTGGACGATATGGTGAAGTGCGCGGCGCAAATGCCTGAGCCGATGCGGCTGGCCTACCAGATAAGGATGAAGCGCGATGCCCATGACCAGTGGCTGTGACCGGGATTGCAGCAGCATTTCATCAAAATTATCCACGATCATATCGGCAAATTGCGCCGCCCCGTCCTTGCGGGCGACAATTGACGGAATGTCGTTGACCTCTTGCGGATAGGGAATGGCAAGCAAGCGACCTGCGCGGGTGCGCATCCAGACGGGCTGATCATCCATGCACCAGTTGAGCGTATAGCCATATCCGGCCTCGGCCAGCAGATCGGGAGTGACCAGACTTTCTGCAATCCATGGCGACAACCATCCTTTGGGCGGCGTGCCTTCATGCGCCGTGATCGCGGCACTTGCCTCAGTAATCAGCCGCGCTTCCTCATCAGCCGACAGACTGCTCTGACGCTCTGAATTGGTGCGCCCATGCCCCAACACTTCGTCGCCACGGTCACGAAACGCCTGCATGAGTTCCGGGGCATAGTCATACATTGCACTATTGGCGAGCACGCTGACAGGCAGGTTCAGCGTATCGAACATCTCCAGCATCCGCCACGCACCGACGCGGTTGCCATAATCGCGCCACGCGTAGTTCAGTACATCAGGTTGCGGCCCTCCCGGCGCAATCTCGGCCCCCAGCCCTTCGCCAAAGGCAAAATGCTCCAGATTAAGGCCGATATACACCGCAAGCCGCGTGCCGTTTGGCCAGTCATACAGTGGCCGGCGCGTGATCGGGACATAATCGTAGCGGTCATGACCGGGCAGCGTCGTCACAGCGCGGCCTCTGCCAGACCGGCATTGGACAGAAGGATCTCCGCACTGTCGTTCCAGACATCCGTGCGGATCAATTTCCCGTCCCTGACGACAAATTTGTCCATGTAGCGGTTGGTTTCAAAACCCGTGCCGTCATGCCATTCGCCATAAAGATATCCTGTGTTATAGACATGTACATCGCCCGTTTCCGCATCGAGCGCTGCATCAGTGCGCAAGAAGCGTTTCTTCACCCAAGCATAGCGCTTGGCGTTGAAAGCCGCACTTTCCGCAGGCCCGCTGAACCGCCGACCGCCTGTGAAAACCAGTTCGAAATCAGCGCTCAGACAAGCCGACGCCCCGACCGGGTCGGGGATCATGGACAATTCCAGATAGCGCTCCACAAGTTGCTTTGCCTCGGTCAGGCGATCAGTTTGCTGGTCCATTCAATGTCCTTTCTAGTGGATAGGCAGAGGATGCGCCGCGCAGCGCGCATGGCAAAAACTGCGGACGAGAAGCCCGGCTGCATCCGTCAGAAGGCGGGTCTCAAGATTGGCGGCGTCAAGGCGTTGCGCGGCGTCCTGCGCCGCTTGCTGCAAGGCGGCTTCATCCAGCGTCAGAACCTTGCCCCCGGCAAAAACAAGGTCCCCGGCAATCATGACTTCGCGCAGAGCAGCGGCATTTTCGCTGAACACGATCTGCGACAGGACATCGCGCAGCGGAACATAATGACAGTAGGTCCGGTCCAGAAACAGCAAATCCGCCGCCCAGCCGGGCGCGATGCGCCCGATCCGGTCAAAGCCCATCAGGCGTGCGCTGCCCTCGGTGGCCATGCAGAACGCCTCTTGTGCCGCGACCCAGCTTTGGGCCGAATTGGCCCTGACCCGTGACAGGTTGGCGGCCAGCCGCAACGCCTCGAACATGTTCTGGCTGTCAGAGGTATTGGCCGCATCCGTGCCCACGCCGACGCGAACGCCTGCATCGGCCAGCGCCCGGATGGGGGCGATTCCTGATCCGAGCCGAAGATTGCTGAGCGGGTTATGAACAATCCCGGCACCTGTCTTGGCCAGAAGTGCTGCCTCTGCATCATCCAGCCAGACCCCATGCGCGCCGCTAAACCGCGGCGAGAGCAGACCCAACGCGCCCAGATGCGCGGTCAATGTCATGCCGTAACGGTCTTGTGCTGCAACCTGCTGCATCCGCGTTTCGGCCAGATGGGTCTGCAAAGGCATGTCAAGGCGCTCGGCCAGCGCGGCACAGGCGCGCAGGAAGGGGTCAGAGCAGTGCAAGGGGATCGCAGGCCCAAGGCCGGGCCGGACACGATCAACAGGCACAGGCCAGCTTGCGAAAGCCTCTTCACAAATCGCCAGCGTCTGCTCCCATTCGGGCAGGCGGATCGCCCCGAGCACCTGGCGCATGTCGTCGGGCAAAGCCGCCAGCAATCCGGGCAGCGCCTGATAGATCGTGCGATCCGCGATCATGGGTGCCACGACCGCGCGCATACCTGCGCCATGATAGGCCTCTGCGACTGCGTGCAGGCCCGTCACTGTGGGGCCGGGCAGTTCACCGGTCAGATCGAAACAGGCCGTGCAGCCCTTGCGGATCATCTCGGCGGCAGAGATCTGCGCACTCAGACGCATATCTGCTGCCGTGCGCTGGCCGTTCAGGGCCGGGGCACCCGCGAGGAACTGCTCCAATGTGGCATCTTGCGCAACACCGCCCCGCCCCAATGCTCCATGCGAATGCGTGTGTCCGTTGACCAGACCCGGAATGACAATCCGGCCAGATGCATCCATCACAGGCAGATCATCTGGCCCGTCACCCTGAAATATATCGACGATGACACTATCCCGCACCAGCAAAGACGCCTGTTCGAAATGGTCATTCTCGACCAGAACAAGACCGCCACGAATAAGTGTCTGGGCAGGGGGCATTGTTGCATACCGGCTTATTTGTTTTTCCAAATTCGCGCGCCGGGCAGACCCAATTTCTCGGCGCGCGAGCCCAGCTCAGCCGCTGATCTCTACAAGGAAGCTCCGCTCCTCGACCGGCGGCAGGAAACTGCGGTCAAAGATTTCCAAAGCTTCTGGCAGCCGCTCCAGATCATAGCCCTGGGCCACAATCTCGATCGAGCGCGTGAGGCGCTCATCGACCAGATCGCCCATCCCGATCTCATCGGTTTCAGGTGCGTTCATCAGATTGGTCAACGCGAAATTCAAGCGGGCGCGCTCATTGTCACGATCCACCAGATTGTCGAAGGCCATGATCGCGTCCATCGCTGAATCCTGATCAGTCGCCACTTCCAGCGTCGCCCGGTTCACAGCGCGCACCAGACCGGCAACTGCTTCTGGGTTCTCCGTCATCAGGCTGCGCGATACCATCAACCCGTTGGAATAAAGATCCATCCCGTAGTCTTCGAACTGAAACCAGTTGAAGTCTTCGGCGGGGTTCTGACGATTGGCGATCAGATTGAACCAGCTTGTGATCGTGAACACGAAGGCACCGTCAATATCACCCCGGATAAGCATGGGTTCCTGCAAGTTTGGGGCCATGTTCTCCTGCGCGACGGTCGAAATGTCGATACCGTTCAATTCGGCGAAAACCGGGAACAGCCGTGTCGTCGGCGTGCCCTGCGCGCCGCCAAGAGTCTTGCCTTCAAAATCGGCTGGGGTTTCGATCCCGGCGCTTTTCGGCGTGACAATCGCAAAGGGCGGTCGGTTCCAGAGCTGATAGACCATGACCGGCGCCTCTCCGGGCCGCTGGGCGGCGTTCTGGATAATCGCGTTGATATCACCAAAGCCCGCATCATAGGCCCCGCCCATGATGCGCGTGACCGTGGCCGCCGATCCTTCGCCCTGGTCGATGGTGACATTCAGCCCCTCGTCGGCGAAATATCCTTTGCTGAGCGCCAGCAGGAAGGGCGCGTCGGATCCTTGAGTTTTCCAACCCAGTGTGAAGCGTATATCGGTTGCCTGCGCGAAGGCCGGAAGAAGGGCTGTGACAGCAGCCAGAGTTGCGGCTTTGAACATCGTTTTCATGCGTCATTTCCTTGTGCGAGTGGAGGGATTTATCTGCAGAAAGCCGCCCCGATCAGGTGACGGCAAAATCCTTGCCGCGCGTGGCCCAGCCAGTGACACGCGCTTCAAGAAACGAGAAAAAGGCGTAGAGCGCCACGCCCATGAGCGCGAGAATGAACAGCCCCGCGAAAACCAGCGACACCTGGAAATTTGACGAGGCCGTCATCATCACGTTGCCAATGCCGCGATTTGAAGCCACGGTCTCAGAGAGGACCGCGCCGACAAAGGACAGCGTGATCGCGACCTTCAGCGAGGCAAAGAAATAGGGCATCGTGCGCGGCAGCCCGACATTCCAGAGAACTTCGCGCTTGGACGCGCCCAGCGTCTTGAGCACATCCTCAAGATCCGGCTCGGTGGTGGCCAGACCTGTGGCGATGTTCACCACGATGGGAAAGACGCAGATGATCATGGCTGTCAGGATCGCAGGCGTTGTGCCAGACCCGAACCACAAGACCAGAATAGGCACCACCGCCACTTTCGGAATGGATGAAAAACCCACCAGCAACGGATAGGCGACACCGTAAGCCACCCGGGATGTGCCGATCATCACACCAATGGACACGCCGATGATAACGCCCAGCGAAAAGCCCGTCAGCGTGGCGTAAAGCGTCTGCAGGATATGCGGCCAAAGCACCGGAAACCGCGTCCAGAGCGTCACCGCGATTTCAGAGGGGCGCGGCAGGATCAGGTCGGACACGCCCAAAAGGATGCAGAGCACTTCCCACATCACAAAAAAGCCGACGATCAGCGACAGGGACATGATCCTGATTCTGATATTTTCTTTCATGCGCATACCTCTCTTCGGATAGCGTCCGGGGCCTAGTTGCGGACCTGAGCGATCAATTCGCGCAGCCCTTGTGTCATCTCGACGAATTCAGGGGTGTAGATCAGGCCGATGTCGCGCGGCTGCGGCATCGTCACTGCCCGGTCCGAGATGATCCGTCCCGGTCGCGCACTCATCACGCAGATGCGGCGCGCCAGATAGCCCGCCTCGCGCAGGTCATGGGTCACCAGAAGAACCGTCGGCTGCCGGTCCAGATACAGCTCCTGCAGTGTTTGCCACAATTCCTCACGGGTGAATTGGTCCAATGCGCCGAAAGGCTCGTCCAGCAGCAGAAGATCAGGATCATGAATCAGCGCACGGCACAGATTGGCGCGTTGCAACATGCCGCCAGATAGTTGCCACGGGAAGTGATTGGCGAAATCCTTCAGCCCGACCTGTGCCAGCAGCGCATGAACGCGGTCGCGGTAAGCGCCTTTCTTGTCGCGCTGGAAGCTGCGCTTGAATGGTTCCACGATCTTCAGCGGCAGCATGACATTCTTTTCAATGGTCAGCCATGGCAGCATCGTCGGGTTCTGAAAGGCCATGCCGATGCGCATTTCCTTGGCCGCAGCATCGCGACCGCCCAGCAAGATCTGACCCGAGGAAGGTTTGATCAGGTTGCTGGCAAGCCGCAGGATGGTCGATTTCCCGCAGCCTGACGGGCCGACCAGCGCCAGAAAATCACCCCGGTCCATGCGCAACGTCGTGGGCGTCAGGGCGGTGACAGCCTTTTCGCCTGTTCCGAAAACCACTGACGCGTCATGCAACTCGATCGCGGGACGCGGATGCACAGGCTGGGAAACTGCTGCAGATGCCATGCCGGGAACTGCCCTCGCTGTGTCTGAGATATGGAATACTGTGTTCATGTCACCAGCAATCCGCGCTCGAGCGCGGCAAGAAAACCCCTAAGTAAGAAATTTATGAATTAAATCTGCTTTGCTATTTTTTTTGGCATCACGGAATATCAGTGCAGGCAAAACTGGCGCAGTTTGAACCCATCCTTTGCACCCGACCGCAGGGCTGCGGATCGCGTGTCTGTGTATCATGGAGGATGATTCGTCAGCTCTGGGCTGGGGCTGCATCCAGCGCATTCATGACAAAGGCAATCGCGTGGCGACGCCGTTCGGCCCGCCATTCGGGGCTCAGCAGGTCGACGCCGAAAATTACGCTGAAGGTATGGCCATTATTCAGATGATGCGCACTTATCGCGACAATCGTGACATAGAGCTGCAACGGATCATATCTGTGGGCGAAGGCGCCTTCACGATAGCCCTGTTCCAATATCTGCGTGATTGCATCCATCAAAGGCAACGAACTGGCGCGAACGGCTTCGGTCTGAACGATATAGCGGCCTTCCAGCAAGTTTTCGTTGCGCGCAATTTTCACGAAAAGCGGGTTGCTGTCGAAGAAGTCAAAGGTGAACCCCACAAGCCGCTCCATCGCGGCGCGCGGTGGCAGGCGCTCCAGTTCCAACTGTCGTTCCTGCGCGCGAATATCGGTGAAAATATGCTCCAGTGCCGCGATATACAGTTTCTCCTTGCTGCTGAAATAATGGTAGAGCAGCCGCGCATTGCAGCCGACTGCCTTGGTGATCCTGTCAACACGCGCTCCATGAAACCCATGATCCCCGAATTCGGTCAACGCCGCTTCCATCAACTGCGCGCGCGTGCGCTCCGGGTCGCGGCTGCGGGTACCTGTCTTGACGGTGGGGACATCCATGGAAAAGTCATCCTGTCGCTGTAATCGGCGTCATGCTGGCCCGAGCGTCTACCCGATCGCCCCGTATTTCACCACAGCAAGCGATTTCGCAGTCAGCTGAAAAATTCAGCTCAAGTGCGCACGCAATCAAGACCAATGTAAGTAGACGTTTACTTGTTGCACCGGTGGACGTAAGCCTTGGTGACTCGGTGGAAAGTCTCGCGGGTATGGCGCGATACATCAAGGTGACCGCGATGGATAGCATCAATACATACCAGTTTCACAACAACGCGACGCACGTATCGCTTCTGAACTGCGCTGCCGGTTCCCCTGCCCTGTCAGGTCGCGCGCAGTGAACGGCGCGCTGACAACCCCCCATCCGCTGGCCACGGAGATCGGACTGCGCGTCTTGCGCCAAGGCGGCACGGCACCTGAAGCGCTGATTGCCGCTGGCGCGGCCTTGAGCGTGGTCATGCCGCATTTCTGCGGGCTAGGGGGCGATGCCGTCTGGCTGATCGCGGATCGCTTCGGCCAGCAACGCTGCTTTCTGGCCATCGGCCAGGGCATCGCGCGGTCCATGCCAGCCGGGTCCATTCCACAACGTGGCCCCGGCTCAATCCTGACAACCGCCGCTGTGGTCGACGGGTGGCAGCATGCCTTCACCTATGCCCGCAATCAACTTGGCGGGACCGCCCATTGGGGGGATTTGCTGAGCCCGGCGATGGAACTTGCGCAGGACGGGTTCGCTGTCGGCAGATCGCAGGCCTTCTGGGGCGAGTATCGCACTGCAGAGGCGCAGACATGGCCCGGTTTCGGCGCGCTTTTCCTGCAGGACGGCAAACCGCTGCCACAAGGCCAGCTGTTGCGCCAGCCCCAGCTTGCGCACAGCCTGCGCGAGATTGCCGAGATGGGCGCGCGCGCCTTCTATACCGGGGGGTTGTCGGCCCGGATCGTGGACGGGCTGCGCGCCGCAGGCGTGATCATTAGCGCCGACGATCTGGTCCGCACGAAAACGCGCGACACCACACCGCTGCGACTGCCCTATCGCGGCATGACACTTCTCGCACCGACGCCGCCGACACAGGGCGTCACAACCTTGCAGATCATGGGCATTCTGTCGAAATGCGATCTGTCCGGGCTGGATCCGGGCAGCGCCGATCACCTGCATATGTGCGTCGAAGCCACGAAACGGGCCTTCCTGCAACGCGCAAGTCTGGGCGACACGCCCGAGGTGATGGCCAGCATGGCAAGCTGGCTCTTGCCCGAATGTCTGGCTACGCTGCATGCTGATATCGCGCCCGACAGAGCGATGCCATGGCCGCACCAGTGGCGACACGGCGACACGGTGTTTCTGGGGGCCATCGACGCACAGGGAAACGCCGCCAGCGTGCTGCAAAGCACCTATTTCGACTGGGGCAGTGGGGTGGTGGTGGGCGATACCGGGATACTCTGGCAAAACCGGGGGGCTGCGTTCAACACGACATCAGGTCACCCCAATGTCTTCGCCCCCGGAAAACTGCCCTTCTACACTCTGAACCCCGGTATCGCGCTTCAGGAGGGCGTGCCGAAGATCGTCTACGGGACACAAGGCGCAGATGGGCAGCCCCAGACCCTGTCCATGCTCCTGACCCGTCTGATCGATTTCGGTCAATCCCCGGCAGAGGCATTGGCGGCCCCAAGGTTTCTGTTGGGGCGCACATTCTCGGACACGCGCGACAGCTTGAAGCTGGAATCCGATGTTGTCCCCGAAACTGTCGCAGAGCTTGTACGTCGGGGCCACGATATCAGCCTGATCCCCGCACAAAGCCCGCTTGCAGGTCAGGCCGGGATCGTGACGTGGCAGAGCAAGAATTGCTGTGCTGTCCATGACCCGCGCGTATGACCCTTTTGAGTTGTCTCAGATCCCCACACGTGTTTTTGGCTTCTGAGCGCAGCAGCACTTCAGCGATCGCGGCCAGAGCCCCGTCGAACCGCCCAACAAGTTGCTTTGGGGGAATCATCTTGAGCAGATTTTGAAAATCACCTGTCATCTTGACCAAGTGCAGCATGCCCAACCGCCGGCAAGCGCCCAGGTTAGATCGCGATTCTCACCAAAGAGGTTGTAATGACAATCAGGAAACGTGAACATGGACAGCGGCACGCATTTGGAAAATCGTCAGATTTGTGGACAACCAACGAGACCAAGCATCTTTGATCGGTACTTTTTCAAACACTGCTTAAACGCTTAGCAGTTCATGCAGCATTTGGTTTTCTTCTGTGCGCCTGGATATGTCAGGGCGCGGTGGGTCAAGCTGCACAACAATAACCTTTGACAGAAATCACGGAAGCTTTAGGCTGGATATTGTCAACAATCCTGTTGCCAAAAAATTCACTCGACGCCACTCATCAATTGGCATGCCTATCAGGGAGACCAGTCATGGTACCATCCAAACGAACATCCATTGCAGCATTGCTTGCAAGTTCATTTCTAACGCTGCCTGTCAGTGCTGTGGCGCAAGACAAGATCCTGCGTATCGGCATGACCGCCGCCGATATTCCGCGAACCCTTGGCCAGCCGGATCAGGGTTTCGAGGGAAACCGTTTCACAGGTATGACCATTTATGACAGCCTGACTGCATGGGATCTGAGCAAGGAAGATGAAGCCTCTGTCGTGATCCCGTCCTTGGCCACGAGCTGGGAAGTTAACCCTGAAGACACGACCAAATGGACCTTTGTGCTGCGCGACGATGTCACATTCCATGATGGCAGCCCGTTCAACGCAGAAGCCGTTGTCTGGAATGTGCAGAAAGTGCTGGATGAAGACGCGCCGCATTTCGATGCCAGTCAGGTCGGGGTGACAGCATCACGGATGCCGACCCTGCGTTCGGCGCGGGTCATCGACGAATTCACAGTCGAGCTGACCACATCGCAGCCCGACAGCTTCCTGCCGATCAACCTGACCAACTTGTTCATGGCCTCGCCTACCCATTGGCAAGCGAAATTTGAAGAAACCGGCGATGCCGAGGCCGCATGGGCCGCATTTGCCGCAGATCCTTCAGGCTCTGGCCCATTTCGTGTGACCGCATTCTCCCCACGTGAGCGGCTGGAGATGGTCCCCAACGAAAATTACTGGGACCCAGAACGCACCTCGACGCTGGATGGTGTGGTGCTGGTGCCGCTGCCTGAAGCGAATGCCCGCACGGCGGCCCTGCTGTCAGGACAGGTTGACTGGATCGAAGCCCCGGCCCCCGATGCGCTGGCACAGATTGAAGCCCGCGGTTTCACGATCTATTCCAACCCGCAGCCGCATGTCTGGCCGTGGCAGCTCTCCTTTGCCGAAGACAGCCCTTGGCTCGACCGGCGTGTGCGTCATGCGGCCAATCTGTGCTTCGACCGCGAGGAATTGTCGATCCTGCTGGGCGGTTACATGGGCATCCCCAAAGGCACCGTCGATCCCTCGCACCCATGGTGGGGCAATCCGTCCTTCGACATTCGCTATGATCTGGAAGAAGCCCAGAGCCTGATGACAGAGGCCGGGTTTTCGGCTGACAATCCGCTGAGGGTGAAGGTCCAGACCTCGGCCTCAGGCTCTGGCCAGATGCAGCCCATTCCGATGAACGAGTATCTGCAACAGGCCCTGCGCGAGTGCTATTTCGATGTCGAGCTGGATGTCATCGAATGGAACACGCTGTTCACAAACTGGCGGCGTGGTGCGATGGACGAATCCGCGAATGGGGCGCATGCGATCAACGTGACCTTCGCCACGATGGACCCGTTCTTTGCGATGGTGCGCTTCACCTCGACGCAGACCTTCCCGCCGGTGTCGAACAACTGGGGTCATTTCGGCAATGATGAATTCGATGCCTTGATCGAAACGGCACGCACCACCTTCGACGATGACGCACGAGACGACGCCCTGGCAGCCCTGCATGCCCGGATCGTCGAGGAAGCCCCTTTCGTCTGGGTTGCGCATGATGCTGGTCCGCGCGCCATGTCGACGCGGGTGACAGGCGTGGTGCAACCGAGAAGCTGGTTCATTGATATCGCGCCTATGGGCATGGAATAATCCACCAGAGGCCCCGGTGTCATGCCGGGGCCTTCGTTTTTGCCTCTGACAGAGGGGACAGACCATGTTTGGCTACACCCTGCGGCGGATCATCTACACCCTTCCGGTGCTTCTGGGGGTGTCTGTGGTCTGCTTTGCGCTTGTACATATTTCACCGGGCGATCCGCTGATCTCGATCTTGCCCGCCGATGCGTCGATCGAATTGCAGGAGCGCATGCTGGTGCTCTACGGTTTTGATCGCAGCTATCCAGAGCAGTTCATTTTATGGCTGGGCCGCGCGCTGCAGGGGGATCTGGGCACATCCATCGCCACAGGTCGGCCTGTCACCACAGAAGTCATGCGCGCAGTTGCCAACACATTGATGCTGGCCTCGGTCGCGACTGTCATCGGTTTTGTGCTGGGGTGTTTCTTCGGCTTTGTTGCTGGCTATTTCAGCAATTCGCCGATGGACAAGGCCGCGTCTGCGGCTGCGGTCTTCGGAGTGTCCGTGCCGCATTACTGGTTGGGTATGGTGCTGGTGATCATTTTCTCGGCGCAGCTTGGCTGGCTGCCTGCTTCAGGTGCCGGGCCCGGTGGGTCAAGCCAGTGGAAATTCGACATGGAGCATCTCAGCTATATGGTGTTGCCTGCCATCACCATGAGCGTGATCCCCATGGGAATTATCGCGCGCACAGTGCGCGCGCTGGTGGCCGAAATCCTTGCGCAGGAATTCGTGATCGGGCTGCGCGCGCGTGGGCTTTCGGAGTTTGGTGTGTTCGTACATGTCGTGAAGAATGCCGCGCCCACAGCTCTGGCGGTCATGGGGGTGCAATTGGGGTATCTTCTGGGCGGCTCGATCCTGATCGAAACTGTCTTCAGCTGGCCGGGCACAGGGATGCTGCTGAACTCGGCCATCTTCCAGCGCGACCTTCCGCTCTTGCAGGGCACCATCCTTGTGCTGGCCCTGTTCTTCGTGGTGCTGAACCTGATTGTCGATGTCATGCAAAGCGCGCTTGATCCGCGCATCAAGAGGTAACGACAATGGCAGATATTGCAATTGCCACCCCGCCCGTCGAACCCGTGCGCAGCGCAGGCTATTGGCAGAATGTGGGCAAACGGCTGATCCGCGACAAGACCGCCATGGCAGCGGCGGCGGTGCTGGCGCTCATCACACTGGCCGCGATTTTTGCGCCAATCGTCGCGCCCATGGACCCGCTGCAAGGCCGGTTGATCAACCGTTTGCAACCCATCGGCAGCGAGGGCCACATCCTGGGCACCGATGAGCTGGGCCGTGACATGCTTTCACGCCTGATCTGGGGCGGGCGGCTGTCGCTTCTGATGGGGGTCACCCCAGTCGTGCTGGCCTTCTTCATCGGATCGGCCATCGGCATCATCGCAGGCTATGCAGGCGGCTGGACCAATACGCTGATCATGCGCACAGTCGATATCTTTTACGCTTTCCCCTCGGTTCTGCTGGCCGTCGCCCTGTCTGGCGCGCTGGGCGCAGGACTTGGGAATGCGCTTTTGTCGCTGACCGTCGTCTTCATTCCCCCGATTGCGCGCGTGGCAGAGTCCGTGACTACGCGCCTGCGCTCGTCCGATTTCATCGAGGCCGCGCGCGCTTCAGGTGCAGGCGCGCTGACCATCGTGCGTGTGCATGTGCTGGGCAATGTTCTGGGGCCGATCTTCGTCTATGCCACCTCGCTGATCGCGGTCAGCATGATCCTGGCCTCTGGCCTGTCTTTCCTGGGCCTTGGCGTTCGCCCGCCGAACCCGGAATGGGGGTTGATGCTGAACACGCTGCGCACGGCGATCTACGCCCAGCCTTGGGTCGCAGCGCTGCCGGGTGCGATGATCTTTCTGGTCTCGATCTCCTTCAATCTGCTGTCCGACGGGCTGCGCTCTGCCATGGAGGTACGCCAATGAGCACGGAAAACGCGATTCTGACGGTTCGCAACTTGCGCAAGTATTTCCCGATCAAGGGCGGAATCCTTGGCAAGACGATCAAGAATGTCCATGCCGTTGATGGGGTCGATCTGGAAGTCTTCCAGGGCGAGACACTGGGCGTTGTGGGCGAATCCGGCTGCGGGAAGTCCACGACGGCGCGGCTCTTGATGCAACTGATCGAGCCGGATGAAGGGGCGCTTTATTTCGAAGGCAAGCTGGTTGGCAGCCCCGAATTGCCGCTCAAGGCGTTCCGGCGACAAGTGCAGATGGTGTTTCAGGACAGTTATTCATCCTTGAACCCGCGCCTGACCATCGAAGACAACATCGCCTTCGGTGCCCGCGTCCATGGCACCCCTGCGCGCGAGGCGCTGTCACGCACACATGATCTGCTGACCCGCGTGGGGCTGGACCCCGCGCGCTTTGCCGGGCGCTATCCGCATGAGCTGTCCGGCGGGCAGCGCCAGCGGGTCAATATCGCCCGCGCGCTGGCGCTGCGGCCCAAGATCATCATTCTGGATGAAGCCGTGTCGGCGCTGGATAAATCTGTCGAAGCGCAAGTGCTGAACCTTCTGGCAGATCTGAAAGCCGAGTTCGGCCTGACATATGTCTTCATCAGCCATGATCTTAATGTGGTACGCTTCGTCTCTGATCGGGTGATGGTGATGTATCTGGGCAAGGTCGCGGAAATCGGCGATGCAGAAGCGCTTTACGCGACACCGCTGCACCCTTATTCAGGGGCGCTGTTGTCCTCGATGCCGTCGATGGACCCCGATAACCGCACGATGGAACCCGCCCTGACAGGTGATCCGCCCAACCCAATCGACCCGCCTACAGGCTGCCGCTTCCATACGCGCTGCTCCGTTGTGGGCGCGGTCTGTTCGCAGAAGGAACCCACGCTGACGCAGCGTGCGGCAAAGCATCTGGTTGCCTGCCATGCCCATGACCCCGCGTCCGGATATGTCGCGCTCAAAGCCAAGGAGGCCGCAGAATGACCGCGCCATTCCTGTCCATCCAGAATCTGGGCGTGACCTTTACCGGCGGCACGCGGCCTGTGCGTGCGGTCAATGATGTCTCGCTTGACGTGGCCGAAGGCGAGGCCGTCGCGCTGATCGGTGAATCCGGGTCTGGCAAATCGGTGACCATGCGCGCAGTGATGCGGCTGAACCCTGAAAACCGCTCGAAACTTGAGGGAAAGATCATGGTCGGCGGGCGCGATGTGATGGGGTTGAATACACGCGCCCTCTCGGCATTTCGCGGCGCAGAGGCCGCGATGATCTTTCAGGAACCGCTGCTTGCGCTTGACCCGGTCTATACTCTGGGTGATCAGATCGTGGAAACCATCCGCCGCCACGAGCCGATCAGCAAAGAGGCGGCGCGCGCCCGCGCACTTGATCTGTTTGACCGGGTGCGGATCCCGTCAGCCAAGTCACGGCTGGACAATTACCCGCATGAAATGTCAGGCGGTATGCGGCAGCGGGCAATGATCGCGCTGGCGCTGTCCTGCCGTCCAAAACTGCTTCTGGCCGATGAACCCACAACCGCGCTGGACGCGACTGTTCAGATACAGGTTCTGCTGCTGTTGCGCGAACTGCAGCGCGATCTGGGTCTGTCAATCATCTTCGTGACCCATGACATCGGGGCTGCGGTCGAAGTCGCGGACCGGATCGCCGTGATGTATGCAGGACAGATCGTAGAGCAGGCGACCGCCCGCGACCTGATCCGCACCCCGCGTCACCCCTACACGCTGGGCCTGCTGAAAAGCCGCGCGCATGATGCAATGGTCAAGGGCAGCAAGCTTGATGCGATTCCCGGCGCGCCGCCCGACCTTGCCAACCTGCCCGAAGGCTGCCCCTTTGCGCCCCGCTGCTTTCTGGCCGATGCGGGCTGTCGGACGGGTTCAATCGGGATCGCGCAGATCAGCGAGGGCCATCAGGCGCGGTGTCGTCGGCTGGATCAGACCGCTCTTCGAGATGCAGGGTAACGATCGCAGCGCCGCCCTGTCATTCAGCCGGACGGCGCAGAGGCGCTGGCGGCACAAGGTCATGGGACTTGTCGCGCGGCCAGGCATAGGCACCAACCTTCGATGTGACATAGCCACCGCCGGCAAGACCCTCGGCAAGACGCACCGCAGCATGCACACCATCAATCACTGGCAGGCCTGTTTCTTCCGAAAGCGCGTGACACATATCTGCCATGCCGGCACATCCAAGGATCACGGCTTCGGCCCTGTCCTGATCGCGCGCAGCAAGGACTTGCGCCCGCAACAGCGATTTGGCGTAGTCGGGGTCAGCTTCCAGCGCCAGCACGGGCAGATCAACCGCCCGCACGCGGCGCAGACTGCGCTCGGCACCATAGCGCAGTGCCAGATCCTCGATGATCGGGATCGCGCGCGGCAATGTGGTCACGACCGAAAACCGCGTTGCCAGAACAGTTGCGACCTGCATCGCCGCCTGCGCAATCCCGATCACCGGGCCACGCACAACTTCACGCGCGGCCCCGATGCCGGGATCATCGAAGCAGGCAATCACATATGCATTTGCGCCAGCCAGTTCGGCCCGACGCAAGGCGTCGAGCATCGGGGGCACAGCCACTGCTTCATCATGGTAGCCTTCAATGCTGGGCGGCACTGGCGGATGGGCGCAATCGGCCGCGATCGTCGTGCCCGCACTTGCCGCAGCCTTGGCCGATCGGGCAATCAGCGCGGTCATCTCACGGCTGGAATTCGGGTTATAGACGAAAAGCCGCATGAGTGTCCTTTCATTCGGATGGGCACCCGGACTGTGTATCGTGGCACTGCCAGTGACGCAAGTTTGTCAGCGTATTTGTCGACAATCAGAGCCCCGAAAATGCCCGGCGCTTACGCCTTTGTCATTCGGACACGAACCTTCTAGAAAACGCCTGGGAAGGGAACGTGACATGCCTTGGCTTTCGCAAAGTTCGACCAATGAGGTCATCAACCGGATCTGTGACAAGATCTGGCTCGCCGTCGTGCAGCGCACCCTGCGCCCCGGTGCGCGACTGAAGGAAGAAGAGCTGACAGAGATCTTTGCGACCACGCGCGCGCGCGTGCGCCAGGCGCTGTTGATCCTGGAGCAGGATGGGCTTGTAACGATTACCCCGAACCGGGGAGCCTGTATCGCAGAGCCAAGCGTCGAAGATGCGCATGATGCCTTTTCGGCGCGCCTCGCAATCGAGCAACGTCTTGTGTCGCGCCTGTGTCAAACCGCCAGCGCAGAGGATATCAGACTTCTGCGCGATCATATTGACCAGGAACGCAAGGCGCATGAGCGTGGTGACAATGAAGCAATGATTCGTCTTTCTGGCGAGTTCCATATGCTGATCGCCAAACTGTCCGGGGCCGGACTGCTCTTGAAAATCCTGCGTATGCTGACAATCCGGACATCGCTGATCACGGCCATGTATCAAACGCAGGCGACACAGACCTGCGGTCCGGATGAGCATGATCGCATTCTTGCCGCCATCGAGGCGCGTGACGCGCAGAGCGCGAGCCATGAGATGGCACACCATCTTCATCATTTGGAAACGGCATTGCGTCTTTCCGACACGCCTATCCCTGTATCTGGTCTGCACGAGGCGCTCGCTACAAATCTTCGGAAACGCCCGTCATGAGTGTGGCCGCTCAAGATCGTGCATCATGACCTATATTCATGGCCTGCAACAGGTCAAAAGCCTCGGCGCCACGCGCCTCGATGGCGGATCAAGTGTTGCGTGGCGTCCCGCAGGGGCTGGGCACAACGTGCCCGAGTGCGCGTTCCTGCATGGCGACAACTCATCAGCGCAACGCCCGCCTGACCCAGAGCGCACCCCTGATGATGACCTATAACTGCATGGCAGGTCTGCAAAAAATACGGGCCACCAATGTATGGTTTCTGATCTGAATCAAGGCTGATTTTTCAATAATCGCTATAATTCAGGGTGACGCGGGAAAGAGCACTCGCGCACCGGAAAGCGCGGCAGACTCGCATTGGAAACACGAAAGGATTTTATCATGCACAACATCATCACATCGTCATCATCGAAGAAGATGGCGCAAACGCGATTGAATATGGTCTGATTGCAGCGCTGGTCGCTGTGACCATTATCGGCGCATTGACTGGCTTGGGTGTTGACCTGACATTCCTGTTCGGGGATGCGAGCGGCGCACTTCAAGAGACAACTCATGACTGATTCAGGTGGTTTGCGACAAGGATTGCCACTTGGCTTGATCCCTCTCTGAGCATTTGATCATACCCCGGCGTGTAACCAGTACAAGAGAGGTTGCCGAGGGCAAGCGGCCTCCCAACCGACAGGTTGGGAGGCTACTGTTTGTCCTGGGCGATCCTTATCGGGGATGGGCAGTCACGAGAGCTTCAGGCATTGGCTCTCCTCACGATCTGGTCAGAATCCGGAACGGTTGTAATGGTGCTGGTTCTTGAACGCCGCTGACAGGCTGTCAGTGCGATGCTCATGGGGCACACCGCCAAGCGTCCATAGGGCATTTTGCAATCCTTCAGCCAGCGCCACATAGCTTTCGCCACCCAAGACAACATGAGCATGCTGAA
>SKSL01000106.1 GCA_007123015.1 Natronohydrobacter sp.
GTCAGCATCATGACCTTGCATGGCGCGAAAGGTCTGGAATTCCCGGTGGTCTTTCTGCCCGGATGGGAAGACGGGCTTTTCCCGTCGCAGCGCTCGATGGATGAAAGCGGACTGAAGGGTCTCGAAGAAGAGCGGCGGCTGGCCTATGTTGGCATCACCCGTGCCGAACAACTCTGCACGATCAGTTTTGCTGCCAACAGGCGGGTTTACGGCCAGTGGCAATCGCAAATGCCATCGCGCTTTGTCGATGAATTGCCCAGCGCGCATGTCGATGTCTTGACCCCGCCGGGGCTGTACGGTGGTGGGATCGCGCCCCCCGAAAGCACGATCGAGACCCGCGCCCAGCGCGCCGATGTCTACAATTCCCCGGGCTGGCGGCGGCTGCAGTCGGCAACTGCCCGCCCGGTAGCGCAGCCAAAGGAAGCACGCAATATGGTGATCGACGGCACGTCCAGCCCGGCTTTCGAAATCGGCGCGCGCGTGTTTCACCGGAAGTTCGGCTACGGGCATGTGGTCTCGGTCGAGGGGGACAAGCTTTTCATCGATTTTGAGAAATCAGGTGCACGCCATATCGTGGCCGGTTTCGTCGTGCCGGCAGCTCAGGCCGATGATGTCCCTTTCTGATCCCTGACGCCTGCCGCATCCGGACGGTGCAGATCCGGGCGTGCCCTGATCCGAGCACTGCACAGCATCAGGCGCGCATTTCCCCACTTGCGCGATGTGAAAGCTGCGATACGATCACAGAATGCGCGAGGAAAACCCCGATTACACACTTGGTATCGAAGAAGAGTATCTTCTGGTCGATATCGAGACTGGTGCGCTGACAGATGTGCCCGACGCGCTGATGCGCGATTGCGAAAACGCGCTTGGCGACAAGGTCTCGCCAGAGTTCCTTGCTTGTCAGATCGAAGTGGGCACTGGTGTCTGCGCCAATATTGCCGAAGCACGCACGGACTTGGGCGATCTGCGCCGCGCCATCGCGGCCTGTGCTGCGGAATATGGCTTGGCACCGCTGGCAGTGTCCTGCCATCCTTTTGCCGATTGGCACAGCCGCAAACACACCGAGAAAGATCGCTACAATGATCTGGCCCGTGATCTGGGCGGGGTTGTGCGGCGCATGCTGATTTGTGGCACGCATGTGCATGTCGGCCTGCCGGATGATGAATTGCGCATCGATATCATGCGGCAGATCACCTATTTCCTGCCGCATCTTCTGGCGCTCTCGACCTCGTCGCCTTTCTGGGGCGGGCAGGATACAGGCTTGAACAGCTACCGCCTGTCGGTGTTTGACAATCTGCCCCGAACCGGACTGCCGCCCGACTTCATCAGCTATGGCGAATACTGCCGTTCTGTCGATACCATCATTGAAGCAGGTCTGATCGAGGACACGACCAAGATCTGGTGGGATATCCGCCCTTCGGCCCGGTTTCCGACCCTGGAAGCGCGGATTTGCGATGTGATGCCCATCATGGAACACACGCTGACCATCGCGGCGCTCACGCAATCGATTTCGCGCATGCTGGTCGAGCTGCGCCGTCGCAACCAGCGTTGGCGAATCTATGACCGGTTCCTGATCGCCGAGAATCGCTGGCGCGCGCAACGCTATGGCCCACGCGAGGGGCTGCTGGATATTGGCAAAGGGGCGCTCGTGCCTGTGCCTGAACTTGTCGCCGAGCTGATCGCGCTTCTCGAAGCCGATGCCATGGTACTCGGATGCCTGAATGAATTACGCGCCGCGCAAGACATCCTGGCCCTTGGCACCAGCGCCGAGCGCCAGCGCTGGGTCTACCAGCAAGCGCGCGACGCAGGTGCGGATAATGACGAAGCGCTGCGCGCAGTTGTTGCGGCCCTGCGCGCGGAGTTTCTGGAAGGTTTATAACAGTCATCATTTCCTGAGCAAAACCTTTCGGTCTTTAATTCTGACAAAAAGAGTCGCATTAATTACGAGACTTCAGACCTTCGGAGATGCGCATGCCTTACCCGGAAAACAGGTCCGAACCACTCGAAATACGACTTGAGCAAGCATCTGAGAGAATAACCACGCGAGTTCATGATGCACATGATCATCCGGGATCAATCAGCTATACGCTAAAAGACCATCCCGACCCACACATATGCGACCCGCTGCGGATCGGTCAAACTGTTCTGGAAACCATGGAATGCGACCTGGCGGGGGAACATGATGCGGGCAACCTGTAAATCGAGGCACGCAAATACTGCGACGAGGTTAGCGATTTCGTCACCCGCAGCTTGTTCGACGAGCTGATTGCGGATGAAGAGGGTCATATCGTTTTTCCGCTGACCCAGATCGCCCTGCATGAACGGATCGGGGCTGAAAAATATGGCCTGCTCAATGCGAAACCCGCAGATCAGGCGGAATGAGGCCCGATCACCCGCACAGCAGATGCAGCAGAGCATCTGCTGATGCGGTGGTAGGGTGCGTGGTGACCACGCACCTTACTTCACTCTTTCGCCCGCACGCGTTGCAAGAGCGGCATCAGCGCCGCCATATCCGGCCCCTGCGCCTGCCCGGTCAGCGCCAGACGCAACGGCATGAACAAGCCCTTCCCCTTGCGCCCTGTCGCCGCCTTCACTGCCGCTGTCCATTCCTTCCACGCCTCTGGCCCATAAGGGGGGGGGGGCAAATGGTCCAAAGCTGTCGCGACGAATTCCGCATCTTCCGGCGCGATCACAGGGTCTGCGCCATCCCGGCACAGCGCCCACCACGCGCCCAGATCATCCAGTTTCCCGATATTCTCGCGCGCCACACCCCAGAATTGTGGTGCCAAGGCCGCAGGGACGCCTAAGGCAGCAATCTGATCAGCAACTTCCGAATAGGGCCGCGCTTGCAAATCAGCGCGTGTCAGCGGCCACAGATCCGCTGCATCGAATTTCGTCGGTGCAGACCCAAAATGCGACAGGTCAAAGCCTTCTGCGATCTCATCAAGGGTCAGATGCAATTCGACGGGCTGGCTTGATCCCAACCGCGCCATCAACGACAAGAGCGCTGCAGCGGTCACGCCCTGCGCGCGCAGATCGCGCAGGCTGAGGGTCCCCAGCCGCTTCGAGAGTGCCTCGCCCTGCGCGCCGGTCAGCAGGGAATGATGCGCAAACTCGGGCGCTGTGCCACCCAGCGCCTGTATGATCTGGATCTGGGTTGCTGTATTGGTGACATGATCCGAGCCGCGCACGATATGCGTGACCCCCATATCCATGTCATCGACGACCGAGGCCAGCGTATACAGAACCTGCCCATCCGCACGGATCAGCACAGGGTCCGAGACAGATGCGGCATCGATGGAAAGCGGACCGAGGATCCCGTCCTGCCATTCGATCCGCTCTTGATCGAGCAGAAACCGCCAGTATCCGGCGCGCTCTGCACGCAACTGCGCCTTGGCTGCCACATCGAGCGCGAGCGCTGCACGATCATAGACTGGCGGCTTGCCCATATTCAGCTGTTTCTTGCGCTTCAGGTCCAGCTCGGTTGGCGACTCGAAACATTCATAAAACCGCCCATCCGCGCGCAACTGATCCGCAGCCGCATGGTAGCGTTCCAACCGGGTTGACTGTTGTTCAATCCGGTCCCAGCCCAGCCCCAGCCAGTCAAGATCCTGCTTGATCCCGTCAATATACTCCTGTTTCGAGCGCTCCTGATCCGTATCATCCAGCCGCAGAATGAACTGCCCGCCCGATTTGCGCGCGATCAGATAGTTGAACAGCGCAGTCCGCAAATTACCGATATGAAGGTACCCGGTGGGCGAGGGCGCAAAACGGGTGATAATGCCGGACATGACCTGAGCCGCCTTTGTTATGGAACCGCCTCCCTCTTTCATATGGCACGATCTGTTGCAAGTCCTGCCCCATGGGCGAAATCCTGCCAGTGGGGATTTTGCTCAAGACATGAACGCCTTGCAGCGATAGGTTTAGGCCACGCGCCCTGTCTGCCCTGTTCCGCTTCGGAGGAAAAAATGCGTCTGATCAAAGCCCTGATCGCCATGTGTATCGGTCTTGCCATCCTGATCGGGGCGGCGCTGTTCCTGATCCCGACACAGCGCATTGCCAATCTGGCCGCAGAACAGTTTCAGACCGCAACAGGGCGCAGCCTGAGCTTTGGCGGTGACGTGAAACCCAGCTTCTACCCTGTGATCGGGGCGACCGCGCAGAATGTCAGCATCGGCAATCCGGACTGGGCCGGGTCTGGTGCGATGGTCCAAGCAGCCGAGATGGATATCGGCCTGAACCTGGTCGCATTGTTGCGCGGTGATATCGAAGTGCAACGCGTGATCCTGCAAAGCCCGAACCTGCATCTGATCCGCGATGCAGAAGGTCGCGCAAACTGGGATTTCACGACCGATCACAGCCACGCGGATGCGGCCACCGATGACACAGCGCCCGCAAGCGCGCGGCGCGCGCGCAATGTCTCACTGGCCGAGGCGCGGATCATCAACGGCACCATGCGCTTTGACGATACGCCCTCTGGACGCGAGCTGCGCCTGACCGGGGTCGACGCGACCTTGCGCATGCCTGCGCTGAGCGGCCCGGCGGATCTGCGCGCTACAGGCCAGATGAACGGCCAGCCTTTCGAGGTCACGGCCAATACAGATAATGCCGAGGGGTTTCTCTCGGGCGCCGTCACGCAGATCATGCTCGACACCACGGCCGCCGGGGCCAGCATCACTTTTGCAGGCCGTCTGGGGCTGGAGGATCTTGCGCTCGAAGGCCAGCTGGCCGCGCATGTCCCGGCGCTGCGCCCCTTGCTGCAGCTCGCGGGCGAGGTCGGGGGCGATCTGGACACGGCTTTCCTGCCGCTGGGCCTGAACGGTCAGGTCACCCGCACCAGTGATGGGCGGCTTTTCGCCCGCGAGGCGCAGTTTCGCGCAGGCGGGATAAGGCTGTCTGGGGCTGCCGATCTGGTCCCGGGCGAAGCGCGACCACGCCTGACCGGGCAATTCACAGGCGATGTGCTGGACCTGCGCAGCAGCGCTGGTGCGAACGGCGCAGCAGCTGCGAGCGACACACCCGCTGCAGGCTGGTCGCGCGCCCCCATCGACGCGTCTGGCCTTGGCGCGCTCGATGCGGATATCTCGATCACACTGAATGGTCTGCGCACGGACCTGACCACGCTGGGGCGCACAAGATTGGGGCTGAGCATTGACCGCGCACGAGCCGTGGCAGAGTTCCGCGAAGTCGCGCTTTTCGGGGGCCAGCTTGCGGGTGAATTCGTGATGAACAACCGCTCTGGCCTGTCGGTCGGCGGCAATCTGCGATTTAGGGGCATTGAATTACTGCCCCTTCTGACCGAGATGGCCGAGTTCCAACGCATTCAGGGGCAGGCCAATCTGGATGTGCAATTCCTTGGTGTGGGAAATTCCGTGCATGCGATCATGAACTCGCTGCGCGGCGA
>SKSL01000243.1 GCA_007123015.1 Natronohydrobacter sp.
CGGTTGGGGGTGATCGCGATCTCGATGACCGGATCATTCAGCCCGGCGTAATCGATGTAACGCACACCCAAGGGCGCATCGGCGGGCAGATCAATGATCCCGTCATGATCGTCCGAGAGCATCAATTCACGCTCGGAACACAGCATGCCGTTGCTCGCTTGGCCCCGGATCACGCCGGGTTTCAGATCGACCCCGGTGCCCGGAACATGCGTGCCGACCGGCGCGAAAACCCCCACCAGACCCGTGCGCGCATTGGGTGCACCGCAGACGACCTGCACTTCCTCTGTGCGACCCTCCGGGCCCTCGGGATAGGTCTCGACCCGGCACAGGCGCAGACGGTCCGCATCAGGGTGCTGCACGGCTTCGATCACCCGCGCGATGCGGAATGCGCCAAGAGTGTCGCCTGGGTCCGTGACCTCTTCGACTTCCAGCCCCAGATCGGTCAGCGCGTCGGTGATCTGCGCAAGGCTCGCGTCAGTGTCCAGATGATCCCTGAGCCAGGACAGCGTGAATTTCATGTCATTTCCCCGATTTGGCCAAGCAGCGCTACGGGCAAGCGCCTAGCGCAAACCCAAAGCGATGAAAAGACACAGCTCAGGTCTTGCCTGTCTGGCCCTCGTCTTCTTCCTCATCCTCGTCTTCGGACGCATCATCAGGCAGATTGAAGAAACTATCCGCATCGCTGTAATCCGCCGCGCGCGAAGGCTCTTCGGTGTCCTCATTCAGATCGCCGAAGCTGAAATTCTCAAGCCCGGCAATCCCGGCCGGCATCTTGGACTCGGGATCGGCCTCGAGCGATTGCTCGGTGGACACCAGTTTGCGGCGTTCATCATCGCTCATCACACCGCCCTCGGCCGCGCGCTTGGCCGCGGCTTTCTGCACTTCCTTGTCCAGTTCCGTCTGGCGACACAGGCCCAGCGCCACTGGGTCAATCGGCTGCAGAGCGGCGATGTTCCAATGCGTGCGCTCGCGGATCGCGTTGATCGTGGTATTCGTCGTGCCGACCAGACGCCGGATCTGCGCATCGGCCAGTTCCGGGTGAAACTTGACCAGCCACAGGATCGCCGCTGGACGGTCCTGACGCTTGGACAAGGGCGTGTAACGCGGCCCACGGCGCTTTTCTTCGCCCTCGGAAGCAGGATTGTATTTCAGCTTCAGCGTATGGCGCGGGTTTTTTTCGCCACGCTCGATTTCGATCGGGTCAAGCTGGTTATTGGCCAGCGGATCAAACCCTTTCACACCTGTGGCCACATCCCCATCGGCAATGCCTTGCACTTCCAATTCGTGCAAACCGCAGAAGTCTGCGATCTGCTTGAAACTCAGGGTCGTGTTATCCACAAGCCAGACAGCCGTTGCCTTGGGCATCAGAGGTTTTGACATGACATGGTCTCCTGTCATACGAGCACGCATTTCGCGCGCATAGATCATCAGGTGCCGGAAAATCGGCTGCAGGACGATCCTGCGCGTTCCTCGGGTTCGGGGATGGTGCAGGTATAACGACAGATCAATGGCAGGGAAAGTGAAAATGAGGCGGATATTCATCGCGCTGCTGATCACCGGGATGTGTGTGGCTGTCATGATAGTGACCCTTGGCCGCGATAGGGCGGCACTGACAGAGGACCCGGACAGCTATCTGGTTCTGGCCATAAGCTGGACGCCAAGCTGGTGCGCGGCTGAAGGCACAGAGCGCGGGGCCGCGCGATGCGCGCCGGGCGCGGATGCCGGCTGGTTGGTGCATGGGCTCTGGCCGCAATTCGACGCAGGTGGTTGGCCTGAATTCTGCGACACGCCCCATGCCGCGCCCACCCGCGCCCAGACAGCGGCCATGCGCGACATCATGGGCTCGGACGGGCTGGCCTTTCACCAATGGCGCAAGCACGGCAGCTGTAGCGGGTCAAGCCCACAGGACTATTTCGACCAGACGCGCGCGGCCTTCGCCGCTGTGACCCTGCCAGAGCAGATCAGCACATGGGAAGACGATCTGCAGCTTGCACCTGCCGACCTGCTTGCAGCATTTCGAAGCGCCAATCCGGGTCTGGGCGAGGATATGGTGATCCTGACCTGTCGCGACCGGATCGCGCAGGAAATCCGGCTCTGCCTGACCCATGACCTGCAACCCCGCGCCTGTGACAGGGATCTGCTGGCGCGCAATTGTCGTGGCCGTAGTGTCACGCTGCCGGGCTTACCCTGACGCAGTGGCGGTCGGGGCGAATGTCAGCAAGGCTTCACGCAGCTTTTCCAGACGCAGCGGTTTTGTCAGGCACCCGTCGAATCCGGCCGCAAGATAGCTTTCCACCTGATGCGTCATAGCATTGGCGGTAAAGGCCAGAGCGGGCATGCGCGCACGGCCTTCGCTGCGTTCGATCTCGCGCAGGGTCTTTAGCAATGTCACACCATCCAGCCGGGGCATCGAGATATCCAGCAGCATCAGATCGAAATTGTCCTGGCGGAAGTGATCCAATGCGGCCAGACCATCATCGACCAATGTCACCTGCGCCCCCAATTGCCCCAGCATCAGGCGCAGGATCATCTGATTTGTCTGATTGTCGTCGGCAGCGAGGATCCGCATGGGCGGCAGGTCCCCGGCGACAGGGGCAGGTTCGGTAATCATTTGCGAGGCAACGTCCGGGCCCGCGACAGGCAGCGGCAGTGAAACTGTGATCCGGGTGCCCTGATCCGGCACGCTGTCGATATCGAGCCGGCCCTCCATCATCTCGACCAGGCGTCTGACAATCGACATGCCAAGCCCAGTGCCCACGAAGCGCCGCGAAATCGAGGTATCGGCCTGCGTGAACGGCTCGAATATGCGCGCCTGTTGCTCCGGGGTCATACCAACCCCGCTATCTTCGACAGTCAGCACGATTTGCTGATCGCCCTCTGCAGACAGGGTGACATGCACGAAACCAGCAGGCGTGAATTTGATCGAATTGCTGACCAGGTTATGAACAATCTGCATGATCCGGTGCGGATCGCCCAATCGGGGCGCGCGGAACGGGTCCAGTAGCCTGACGCAAAAGGACAGGCGCTTGTCAGAGGCGCGCAGCGTATGCACATCCTCGATCCTGCGCGCCAGAGTTGCCGGGCAGAAGGGGATGACTTCCAGTTGCAGCGCATCGGCTTCGATCTTGGTCATGTCCAGAAGATCATTGATGATACTCATCAGCAGATTGCCCGACTCCTGCAAGATGGCGAGCATGCGCCTTTGCTCCGGATCTGTGATGCTGTCCGAAAGCAGCCCACTGATGCCCAGAATTCCGTTCAGCGGCGTCCGGATTTCATGGCTCATATTTGCCAGAAAATGCGACTTCGCCTCATTGGCGCGATGCGCAGCGGCCAGTGCGGCTTCGCGTGTCTTTTCTGCCTCGACCAGGGCCGTCACATCGGTCACAGCATAGACCACCTGCATCTGATCCGATGTCGCGCCCCGGATCGGGGCGGCATTGATCGACGCGTAGCGCGGCCCGTCGGGCCCATGCAGGGCCACGCGGTGGTTCTGCAAATTGCGACCACTCGCCCGGACCTGAGAGAACGGATGTTGCGCTTTGGGGAAGGGGCGGCCGTCCAGACCCGTCAGCGCCCAGTCGGGACTGTCGAAGGGCTGTCCGACCAACTGATCAACCGCGATCCCAAGCATATCGGCGCAAGCGTCATTGGCATAGATCACGACGCCCGTCGCATCGAACACCAGAAAACCAGACGCCCTTGTGCTGACAATGCCCTGCATGAAGGCGCGTTCCTGCGCCAGTTCTTCCTGCGCCTCTGTCATCCCCTGCATGGCTGTCCGCCGCATCAGGACCGCCCGCACCACATCGGCGAAAGCGCGCAGGAGATAGACCTCGCCCGGCAGGAAATCACCCCGTTCCGAGACGGAGTCGAACCCGACCAAGCCATAAAAATCCGTGCCTTCGAGCATGGGGACCAGCAACAGCGAGCGGATATCCTGCGCAGCCAGAATTTCGTGTTCCGCAGTGCCGGGCGCAAAGTCCCGGATATCCGGGATCAGCATCACCTGATTGCGACTGAGCGGGCCGAAGAGCGCGTCATATTCGGCCAGCGGCAAACCCTGCAGCTGGTCAATCATGGTCGGGATGCCAGCGGCGCACCATTCATGCGTGTTATCTGCATGCGCGCCGTCACAAACGAACACATACGCGCGATCACGACTGCAATAGGCCCCCAGACGCCCGAGGCAGTCATCTATGGCCGCATCCACGTCGCTGAGCTTGGCTGAAAGCAGACGGTGGATCAGCGCAACCACCAGCGCCTGTATCTCGGTCAGGCGCGCTTCATTTGACATAGCCTGCGGGGGGATAGAGTGTTGCACTTTGCCTTGCTCTCGACATGTTGGCAGGATGCACCTGTGTTCTGATGGAATGAGGATCGGCGCCGGCACTCATTTCGCATGTACAGGCTGGATATTGTCGCAGCTTCGGTAAAGATAGTGATAATGCGCGTCTTGCGGATCTGGCATGATGTGACAGGCCTTGCGCTGGGGATGGCCTTGACTATAACGCGCCTCAATTTGGCTGCCGCAAGGGCAGTCACTGCAGTCTAGCTGGGGGCCGTCATGCCGAAGAGAACCGATATCAAGAAAATCATGATCATCGGTGCGGGCCCCATTGTCATCGGACAGGCCTGCGAATTCGACTATTCCGGCGCGCAAGCCTGCAAGGCGCTGCGTGAAGAGGGCTACAAGGTGGTTCTGGTCAATTCCAACCCGGCCACGATCATGACCGATCCGGGGCTGGCCGACGCCACCTATATCGAGCCGATCACGCCCGAAATCGTCGCCAAGATCATCGAGAAGGAACGCCCGGACGCGCTTTTGCCGACCATGGGCGGGCAGACCGGGCTGAATACCTCGCTTGCACTGGCCGACATGGGCGTATTGGAAAAATTCGGCGTCGAGCTGATCGGCGCGAACCGGCAGGCCATCGAGATGGCCGAGGATCGCAAACTGTTCCGAGAGGCGATGGACCGGATCGGGCTGGAAAACCCGAAAGCGACGATCATCGCAGCCCCCAAGGTGGATGGCAAATATGACATCAATGCAGGCGTTGCCGATGCGATGGCGGCGATTGAATATGTGGGCCTGCCTGCGATCATCCGTCCTGCCTTTACACTGGGCGGCACGGGGGGCGGTGTGGCCTATAACCGCGACGATTACGAACGGATCTGCCGCTCTGGCCTCGATGCCTCTCCCGTGGCGCAGATCCTGATCGACGAGTCGCTGCTGGGCTGGAAGGAATACGAGATGGAAGTCGTCCGCGACCGCGCGGATAACGCCATCATCGTCTGCTCGATCGAGAATGTGGACCCGATGGGCGTGCATACAGGCGATTCGATCACAGTCGCGCCTGCGCTCACGCTGACCGACAAGGAATACCAGATCATGCGCAA
>SKSL01000251.1 GCA_007123015.1 Natronohydrobacter sp.
AACTCGACCGCCAATGGATCGGCATCGACGTCACCCATCTGGCCATCGGCCTGATCGAAAAACGCCTGCGCGACGCTTTCGAGGAAGTCCAGTTCACCACCCACGGCGTGCCGCAAGACCTTGCCGGCGCGCGCGATCTGGCCGCTCGGGGCCGGGCCGACAAGAATTACTATTTCGAATTCGAGAAATGGGCGCTCTCGCTCATCGCAGCGCAACCCGGCAACCTGTCGAAGAAAGGCGCCGATCGCGGCATCGACGGCAATATCTATTTCGGCAAGACGAACCGCGCCATTGTCTCGGTCAAGGCGGGCGACAATGTGGGCGTGTCCATGATCCGCGACCTGCGCGGCACCATCGAACGCGAGCGCGCCGATATCGGCATTTTCCTGACCCTGACACCCCCCACCAAACCCATGACGTCAGAGGCCGCAGCCGCTGGCCAGTTCGAAATGGACGGCTTCTCGCCGGTCCCGCGCATCCAGATTGTCAGCATCGAAGACGCCCTCGCCCTGCGCGACCGCTCCGTGCGCCTGCCCGCCCGCCGCGATGACACCTTCAAGAAGGCCCGCCGCGAAAGCAACAGCAGTCAGGGCGCGCTTGATCTGTAAGCCCGCATCAGCCCATCCTGCCTGCGACATATCGTCATGTTTGAATTCATGCATACTCCTGTCAGCCTGCGCGCGACCGGACCAACCCGGCACAGACAGGAGTATTCCATGACCTTCCCCCGCCCTTTTACCGCCGCAGCCCTCGCGCTGACCCTCGCCACCCCCGCTTTCGCCGAGAACGCGGAAAAGCTTGTGACGGTCGTCACTTCCGAGAACCCCCAGACGCAACTGATGGCCATGGTCCTGACTGCCCAAGCGGTCGAGCAAGGCGCGGAAACCCGCATCCTGCTCTGCGGCCCTGGTGGCGATCTGGCCCTGATCGACGCACCAGAGTCCGCCACCGCCCCCCAACCCCCGCGCGACGCCAGCCCCCAGGGCATGCTGCAAATGCTGATGGCAAATGGCGTGACGGTCGAAGTCTGCGCGATCTACCTGCCCGGCCTGGGCGCCACGCCGGAAGTGCTGATCGAAGGCGTCACAGTCGCCCAGCCCCCCGCCATGGCCGGTGCCATGATGGACGAGGATGCCCGCGTCTGGTCCTTCTGACCTGACCCATTCATCCTTGTAAAAATATCCTCAGGGGGTGAATTGGGCCACAGGCCCAAGAGGGGGCGCGAGCGCCCCCTTTACCCGCTTTCCGCCAGACGCGATGGGCAATCCCGGCGCACTTCCCGCTGCCGCAGCCCAGTTGCAACCAGCATGCAGCGGTCGCGCGCCTCATAGTAATAGCCCCGCGCATACCACATCACGGCGCGATCAATATTGCCGTCCGACAGCATCCAGGCCCCGCGCAGATAGCGCCCGGCATAGGTCAGATTGGTCTCGGCATCGAGCAGTTGCTCCGGGCTACCCCGAAACCCCATCTGCCGCGCTGTCTGCGGCAGGATTTGCATCAGCCCCCAATAGGGCCCATTGCGCGCGCGCGGCCGGTAATCGCTCTCGCGCTGGATCACCCGGTGCAGCAGCGCTTCGGGGATGTCATGTTTCGCGGCATATTTGACCACCAGCCGCCGCATCTCGGGGGTCTCGCCGGGATAAAGCGCTGCAGGCGCAGGCGCGCGGGTCACATCGGGGGCGCGCCCCCCACAGGCCGCGATGCTGGCACAGATCAAGGCAAGACACAGGTAGCGGATCATCCGGGGTCACTCTCGCATAGGCGCTGGCACCACGCCGATTTCGTCAAGAATCGCGTCCAGCGGGTCAGTTTCAGGGATATTCTCGACTTTCAGCTGATCGAAGCGCGCGCGAAGCCGCGCTTTCTCAGCGCCCTTGCAATCGTTCCAGGGCCGTCCCTGAAGCCCCATTTCCAGCACATAATACCCAATGAAATGGGGTTTGTGACCAGCGCGCAGCAAGCGCGCGTAAGCCGCATCTGTGCCCAGCGCCCGCAGCTCTTCGGCGCTGGCAATCCCCACAGCCGCAAAGGCGGCCTCCATCGCCGGGCCGAGATTGCAAATCAATGAAATCGGGCTGGACATGGGTCTACCGCACAGGACTGCCAGAGCAGAATCAACTGGGTAAGGATACCCGTTGAAACACCATGCGCCCAGAGGAAAACCAGCGCAGGTCAGAGCGCTGGGGCGCTTATGGCGGAAACCGGCGCATGATCCGACACAGCGCGCCGGGTCAGCGTTCAGATCAGGCCCCAATCCGTGAAGCGCACGCCTGCATCACGCGCAAGCGCATTGCGCGGATGACCCGGACGCGAATCTGCGCTCAGGCGCGGCTGCGTGCCAGGGCGATGTGGATGAGTCGGCCGCGGGGTCAAGGCAGGGGCACTCTGGCGCATGGGATCTCTCCTGATGAAGATTGTCGATCCGCTCAGTAAGCCTGCGAATCATGGCACAAATCAGGCGCTGGCAAGGATTTGTTAACCAAGATTACAGCTGCCCGCGCTGTCCTCCTGTTCTGTGATATGATCATACCATATTGCCTTCGGCCGTGATTCGGCCACGACCGCGCAGATAGGGGTGCAGCACTTCAGGCAGTATGACCGAGCCATCGGCCTCTTGCCCATTCTCCAGCACAGCGATCAGACAGCGCCCGACTGCCACACCCGACCCATTCAGCGTATGCAGGAATTCAGGCTTGCCACCCCCCTCGGGTCGGAACCGGGCATTCATGCGCCGGGCCTGAAAATCGCCGCAGGTCGACACAGACGAGATTTCCCGATACCGCGCCTGCCCAGGCAACCAGACTTCGATATCATGCGTTTTCTGCGCGCCGAAACCCATATCCCCAGTGCACAGCACCATCGTGCGATATGGCAGCCCAAGCTTTTCCAGCACAGTTTCCGCACAGCGCGTCATGCGGTCATGTTCCGCAAGGCTCTGATCCGGATGCGTGAGCGAGACCATTTCGACCTTTTCGAACTGGTGCTGGCGCAGCATGCCCGTTGTGTCCTTGCCCGCACTACCTGCTTCCGAACGGAAACACAGCGTATGCGCGCAAAATCGCAGCGGCAGGCGCGCAGCGTCCAGGATCTCGCCCGCGGCGAAGTTGGTCAGCGTCACTTCCGACGTCGGGATCAACCACCAACCATTCGTGGTCTGATAGCTGTCTTCGGCGAATTTCGGCAATTGCCCTGTGCCATACATGGCCTCATCGCGCACCAGAACCGGACTGTTCACTTCGCGCAGGCCATGCTCTTCGATATGCAGATCCAGCATGAATTGCGCGAGCGCCCGATGCAGCCGGGCCACTGCGCCACGCAGCACCACGAAACGCGCGCCTGAAAGTTTCGCCGCTGTCGCGAAATCCATATCCGCCGCCACGCCTGCGATCTCGAAATGCTCTTTGGGCTGGAAATCCGGATCGCGCGGGCTGCCCCAGCGACGCAATTCGACATTCCCGGTCTCGTCCGCCCCGTTCGGCACCTCGGCCAAAGGTAAATTGGGCAGCGTTTCCAGCAGGGCCGTCAGAGCAGCATCGCCCTTGCGCGCCTCTTCTTCCAGCGCTGCGATTTCAGCTTTCTTGTCGCTCACCAAGGCCCGCAACCGGGCGAATTCGGCCTCATCGCCCTGCGCTTTTGCAGCGCCAACCTCTTTCGAGGCCAGCTTCTGCGCAGCTTTCGCGGCTTCTGCCTGCATGATCGCTGTGCGCCGTGACTGATCAATGCGCAATATCTCATGCGCGACCGGTTCAAGACCACGGCGCGCGAGTGCTGCATCGAAGCTGTCAGGAGTGTCGCGAATGGCGCGGATATCATGCATCTGTTCTGTCCTCTTGCCGTCGCGCGTCTTATGCCGCATCCCGCACCGGGGCGGAAGAGCTGACGCGGCAATATGCCCGACAGCGCGAAGGGGCGCAGAGCCCTCGCGAAAGATTGACCTTGCCTGTCACCGCGCGTTAGGTTTGCACTGACTGATGTCAGACAGGAGAGCCCCCGATGGATGGCAATTCGCTCGCAGAACTGGCGAGCGCCTCAGAGCCGGAGATACCGGGCTTTTTCGACACACCTCTGTTTGCAGACCCTCAGGCCCGCGCATTGGCGCAGGTGGGCGTAATTGATGTCGGCTCAAACTCGATCCGGCTGGTCGTCTTCGATGGTGCGGCCCGCAGCCCGGCCTATTTCTTCAACGAAAAAGTGCTGTGCGGTCTGGGCCGGGGGCTGGCGGAAACCGGCAGGCTGAACCCCGAAGGCCGGGTGCGTGCCATGGCCACCTTGAAACGCTTTGCGCTGCTGGCCAAGGGCATGAAACTGACCAATCTGACCATGGTTGCGACTGCAGCGATGCGCGAGGCCAAAGACGGCCAAGAATTCCGCGCCGAAATCGAACGCGAGACTGGCCTGCGCATGCGTGTGATCGACGGCCCGGAAGAAGCGCGGTTGTCGGCGCAGGGCGTGCTGACAGGCTGGCCCGAAGCAGAAGGGCTGGTGTGCGATATTGGCGGCAACAGCATGGAACTGGCTGTGATCGGCGAAGGGCGCGTGCATCGCGCGGTCAGCTCGGGGCTGGGACCGTTCCGCCTGCAACAGATCCCCGGCGGCAAGAAGGGTCTGCGCCAGCATGTGGCCGAAGTGCTGGGGGGCTTGCGGGACCAGACCGGCAACCACCATGATGCGCTCTATCTGGTGGGTGGGTCGTGGCGCGCCATCGCGCGGCTTGACATGGAGCGGCGCAATTACCCGCTCAAAGTGCTGCATGAATATGCGATGACGCCGAAATCCATCCGCAAGACCATCGACTGGATCGCAGATCAGGACATGGCCAAACTGCGGGCTCTGACAGGCATTTCCGAAGAACGCATAAGCCTGGTGCCGCTGGCCGCACAAGTGCTGCGGCAACTGGTGCATATGTTCAGCCCAAAACAGGTGTATATTTCAAGCTATGGGATCCGCGAGGGGATCCTCTATGAACAGATGCCCGATGGCCTGCGCACCCGCGACCCACTGATCGAAGCCTGTCACTTCATGGAACATAGCAGCGCGCGTATCCCGGGCTTTGGCAAGAAGCTCTATGACTTCCTGCTGCCGCTCTATCGCAATCGCCCGCCAGAGCGGCTGCGTCTGATCCGCGCGGCCTGTCTGTTGCATGATGTGAACTGGCGCGCGCATCCCGATTACCGGGCCGATGCCTGTTTCGACATTACCACCCGCGCCAATCTGGGCGGGCTTGATCATCAGGGGCGCATCTATCTGGGCGTGGCCCTGATGTATCGCTACAAGACCAACGGCATGGCCCCGCGCATGAAGGACTTGGCCGCCCTGCTGGACGAGCGCGACGTGAAAGAGGCGAAAATGCTGGGCCGCGCACTGCGCTTCGGGGCGATGTTCTCTATGGATGGGCCGGAAAATGCCGGGGAATTGCGCTTTTATCCCAAGAAGAAAGTGCTCGAACTGGTGCTTGAGCGCGAGATGCAGGCCCTGTTCACCGAAGTGGCTGAACAGCGTTTTGCATCGCTTGCCAACCAGATCGGCGCCCAATCGAAAACCCGGATCCGCCGCGTCGCCCGCGAGAAAGAGTCAGATCTCGAAGGGCGCGCTCTCTGAGCCCTCTGTCTTTGGTTCAGGCGCGGGATCGTCGGGATCGAGCGCAGGATCGTCAGCACTGCGGCGCCTGATCAGGATATCGCCATTCGGCAGCACTTCAGGTGGGTGATACTGCGCCATCCCCCGCATGCGATCCAGAAACCCCTGCACTTCAGGCTCCAACGCGTCAAGACCGCGCTCAAGTTCTCGGATCTGAGGCTCGATCTCGGTCATGAAATCACGCAGCATGCTCCCGAAAAAATCAAGCAGTGGCTGCGCCGGGGCCGCATCGCGGGGTATGTCAGGCGCATCCTCGGCCTGTGCAGGCAGGATCAGCATGGCGGCGATCAGGGTTGGCAGAAGAACATGGCGCATCCTGTGAATGTAGGACACCCACAGCCCTGATACCAGAACCGCGCCATGATCACGCAGCATGACGCGCACGGATTTCATCCCAGGCCTGGTTCAGATCACGCAAGCGATGTGCAGCGATCTGAACGGCCTCGGGCGGGACCCCACGCGCTGACAGCCGGTCAGGATGGGTTTCCCGTACTGCTGCGCGATAGGCTTTCTGAACTTGCGCCAGTGGCGCATCAGGCGACACTTCGAGCACATCATAGGGGTCCGGCGTGACATCCTTGACAAAGCGCGCGCGCAGACAGCGGAAGCAGCGTTCGGTCAGGCCAAAAATCCGCGCGACCTCTTCCAGAAAGGCTTCCTCCTGCGGATGAAAATAATCATCCGCCATCGCGATCTCAAACAAGCCTTCCATCAGATCGACCAGCACAGGATCACGTGGTGGAAACATCTTCGCGATCTTGCGGGCGTAAAGATCGAAGCCCGCCACGTCCTGCCGGGCCAGATTGAAGACGCGCGCGGCATTGGCCTCATCCCCCGGCGGGATGGTAAAGACCCGCCGGAAAGCGGCCACCTCGCCCCGCTTCACTTGCCCGTCCGCTTTGGCAAGCTTTGCACTGAGGGCGATGACTGCGATGGTGAAGGCGACACTGCGTTCGGGCGGCGTGCGCAACCGGTCGAAGACCGCACTGAGCGGCTCGCCCTGAGACAGCGCCTTGAGCGCGTCGGCTATGCGGGTCCAGATCGACATGGGCGTGACCCTAGCAGGAGACGGGGCGAAATGCAGCAGGACAAATTTGCCCCATGATGCGGATCTGCGGCGGGGATTGCGCTGACACAAAAGGGAAGCTTGGAGGGCTGCCGCCCTCCAAACCACCCGCCTCAAGGGGGTATACATACCCCCTTGAGAAACCCCCGTGGATATTTACCACAAGGATGAAGATCAGATCGCTGCGGCCAGTTTTGCACGGCGGCCCACCAGTTCTTCGGCAACAAGGAAGGCAAGTTCCAGCGACTGGCTGGCATTCAGCCGCGGATCGCAAGCCGTGTGATAGCGCTGCGAGAGATCCTCGTCGGTCACAGCCCGCAGGCCACCTGTGCATTCGGTCACATCGGCGCCCGTCATCTCGAAATGCACACCGCCGGGAATGGTTCCTTCTGAATTGTGCACGGCGAAGAATTCGCGCACTTCGCGCAGCACCGACTCGAACGGTCGCGTCTTGTAGCCCGAGGAGGACTTGATCGTGTTGCCGTGCATCGGATCGCAGGTCCAGAGCACATTCGCGCCTTCTTCGCGCACGGCCCGGATCAGGCGCGGCAGATGATCACCCACGCTGCCTGCGCCAAAGCGCGCGATCAATGTCAGGCGGCCCGATTCGTTTTCGGGATTGAGCGTCTCGATCAGACGCTTGAGATCATCCGCCGTGATCGAAGGGCCGCATTTCAGCCCGATCGGGTTCTGCACACCGCGGCAGAATTCCACATGCGCCCCGTCCGGCTGGCGTGTCCGGTCCCCGATCCAGAGGAAATGCCCCGACCCCGCCACAGGCAGCCCGGATGTCGAATCGATCCGCGCAAGCGCTTCCTCATATTCCAGCAGCAGCGCCTCGTGGCTGGTGTAGAAATCGACCGAGGCCAGATCCTTGCTGGTCTCCGAGGTGATTCCGGCGGCTGTGAGGAAATCCAGCGTGTCCGAGATCCGGTCCGTCATCTCGCGGTAACGCTCGGCCTTGTCGCCTTCAGCAAAGCCCAGGGTCCAGGAATGGACGCGGTGCATGTCAGCATAACCGCCTTTCGAGAAGGCGCGCAGCAGGTTCAGGCTGGCAGCCGCTTGCGTATAAGCCTGCAGCATGCGGTTCGGGTCAGGAATACGCGCTTCCGGAACAAAATCGAAGCCGTTGATGATGTCGCCCCGGTAGCTTGGCAATTCCTGATCGCCGACCCGTTCCGTCGCAGCGGAGCGCGGTTTGGCAAATTGCCCGGCCATGCGGCCCACTTTCACCACTGGCACTTTCGCGCCATAGGTCAACACGATCGCCATTTGCAGCAGCACCTTGAACGTGTCGCGGATGCTGTCAGCCGTGAATTCCGAAAAGCTCTCGGCGCAATCGCCGCCCTGCAGCAGGAACGCCTCGCCCTTGGCTGCTGCGCCCAGCTTGCGCTTGAGCGCGCGGACTTCGCCCGCGAAGACCAGCGGCGGATATTTGCCAAGCTGCGCTTCTATGGACCCCAGCGCGTTCTGATCCGGATACTCCGGCATCTGAATCCGCGGGCGGGTGCGCCAGGTCGATTTCGTCCAGCCATGCGTGGTCATCAGTGCCTCCCAGATCCATCAGAGCAAGTGTTAGCGGTCGCAGTGCCAACGCGCGTTCTATACAAAAGCCATGCAGCGCTTGCAAACAGGATTGCCCTTGCGCAGCAATCTGAAACTTGCTTCTGTCGGCGGACAATCACGTTGGACACTGCGCCATGAGCCAATCCACCCCTCTTCCCCCGAAACGCGCGAACTCGACAGCAGAGCACCAGATTGTTTTCCTGCTGCTGGAGCGATTCACGCTCATGGCTTTCGCCGCCTGTGTCGAGCCTTTGCGGCTGGCCAATCGCGTTTCTGGCAAACCGCTCTATTCTTGGCGGCTCATCAGCGAAACCGGCGGGTCTGTCACCTGTTCAAACGGCACTGAAATCACAGTGAAAGCGGGCCTCGAGGAGATCCCGAAAGAGGCGATGATCGTGGTCTGTGGCGGGGTGGATGTGCAACGTGCGACCAGCCCCGCGATTCTGGCCTGGCTGCGCAAGCGCGCGCGCTATGGCAACGTGATCGCGGGCATCTGCACGGGGGCCTGGACACTGGCCAAGGCCGGATTGCTCGACGGGCACCGCGCGACGATCCATTGGGAAAACCGCGATGCGCTGATCGAGGATTTCCCCGAGATCGACCTGACGCAATCGGTTTTCGTGATCCATGGGAAGCGGATCACCTCGGCGGGCGGAACCGCACCACTGGACATGATGCTGACCCTGATCACGACAACAGAAGGGGCGGATCTGGCCCATTCCATCGCCGATCAGATGATCTATTCCTCGATCCGCACCATCCGCGACACACAGCGCCTGTCGATCCCGGCGCGCATCGGGGTGCGGCATCCGAAACTGGCGCGGGTCATCGCATTCATGGAAAACCATATCGAGGACCCGGTCAGCCCGTCCGATCTCGCAACTGAGGTCGATATGTCCACCCGCCAGCTTGAAAGGCTGTTCCGCCGCTATCTGAATCGCAGCCCGAAGCGCTACTACATGGAATTGCGGCTGGAACGCGCGCGCAATCTGCTGATGCAGACCGATATGAGCGTGATCAGCGTGGCACTGGCCACGGGCTTCACCTCGCCCTCGCATTTCTCGAAATGCTACCGCGCGCAATATGACACCACGCCCTACCGTGAACGCGGCGCGCATGGCAACCCCGAGGAAGAGCTGACTTAGACGCGCGCCACCCGCCCGGCCGACAACACAATCACCAGCATCAGCCCTGACAGCCCCAGAAATGCTGCACTCAGGTTGCTCAGATGCGCGGCAAAGCCGATCAGCGCTGGTCCCAGCAAGATACCTGCATAGCCTGTTGTGGTGACCGCAGCGATGGCCAGCGCCGGGGGCATGACCTGCTGCCGCCCCGCTGCACTGAACAGGACCGGCACCAGATTGGCGGCCCCCGCCCCGACAAGCAGAAACCCGGCCATGGACAGAAACAGCCCCGGTGCCAAGACCGTCAGAACCAGCCCGGCCAGCACCAGCAGACTGCCCCAGAGCAGAACGCGAAGAGCCCCTGCCAGCGCCACCAGCCTGTCCCCCAGCAAGCGCCCCACAGCCATGGCAATCGAGAACAGCAAGAAACCAAGCCCGGCCTGTGCCTTGGGCAAGAGATCGCGCTCCAGCATCAACAGAGCGCCCCAATCGAGAATCGCGCCTTCGATCAGGAAGACGATCGCAGTCAGGGCGGCAATCAGCAGGACAATCCCGCGCGGCAGAACGAATGGCGGCGGCTGCAGGCCTGCACGGGCGCGCAGGAAGCGCGGGGCGGCGAAGGTTAGGGCGCCTGCGGTAAGGGCGGCTCCGGCAAGGGCGGACGGAAAAGGGCCAAGCCCAAACGACAGCAGCGCCGTCATGGCCCCCGCCCCTGCGATGCCGCCAACGCTCCACATGGCGTGAAAGCCCGACATCATCGGGCGGTCCGCGTTGCGCTCGACTTCCGCACCATGCACATTCATCGCCACATCAATCGTGCCCAAGGCTGCGCCGAACAGGAACAAAGCCGCCCCCAGCGCAATGACCGTGTTGACCAGCATCAGCACAGGCAGCAGCACCACCAGCCCGCCCCCGCCCAGCAAGATCATGCCGCGCGCGCCTTTCTGCGCGCTGATATAACCAGTGACAGGCATGGCGATCACTGATCCGATCCCCAGACACAGCAGCAAGAGCCCAAGTTCTGCATCACTCGCGCCAAGTCGCGCCTTGGCATAGGGGATCAACGGGGCCCATGCGGCCATGCAGAACCCGGCCGCGAAAAACGCAAGCCGCGTGGCGCTGGCCGCGCCTTGCGACGGCTGATCAAATGCCGATGCGGACATCGTCCCATTCCCAAACGCAGCAAGGCTGCCGTCGCGCCATGATCAAGAATCAATAATCAGTGATATCCGCATCGGCGATGAGTTCCTGAAGCCGAACATCCGCCAGCGCGCCCACGCGCCGGTCGAAGACCATATCCTGCAACTGATTGTCCGAGGGCTGCTCGTCGAATTCCAGCTCGCGCGCGCAAAGCATCAGCACAACCAGATTGCCGCCCTCGACTGTATTGGCGGAAATTTCACCACGATTGAGCCGCGCCAGTTCCACTGCGTCGGATTGCGGGATCTCGTGCATCAGGGCCTCGCGCTCGACCAGCGCAGGCTCTGGCAGCCCCCGTGCGAAGGGACCGAGGCTTGCACAATTGGTCACGCGCTGACGCATCTCGGCGACGCGGGCAAGGTTCGCGTCACTGCGCCCGCCCGGCAGAAGCAGGCGCTGATAGGTCAGTTTCACGCGGTCCGGAGGGATCTCGCGCCGGCTCTCGCTGGCGCGGAACTGGAAATAGGCAATCGCACCGCCCATCTCGATCGGGCCCACAATCTGGCCGGGACGGGCTGTCGGGGCTTGCGCGCTCAGGGGGCCGGGCAGGTTCTCGACAGGTATCCAATCGGCGACACGGCCTCCTTGCTCTCGCGTTCCGGCCAAAGAAAATTCGCGTGCCAGCTCTGAGAATTCCTCGACACTGCGGGCGGCTTCGATCAATTCCATGATCTGCCTGACCACATCGGCAAATTCCGGGTCAGTCGGCAGGAAGATCTCGGATAACAGCACGCGCTGGCGCCCCAGAATCGCGGCTGTGTCGCGCGCGCGCTGCACATCAGCACCCGTGACCGAAACCAGCGGCGGCAGCGAGGCACCGACGGCCTTGCGCCATAGCAGGCCCGATTCGACAAAATTCGCAATCGTGTCACGCTCGACACCCATCTCGCCCATCGCCGCAATGAACTCATCTGCGCTCATCTCGACGCGCGCTGCGAATTCGGCAATCCCCTCGTTGATTTCATCACTGTCGACGCGCAGATTCCGACGCCGTGCAAAATCGCGCTGAACAGCCTCCTCGGTCAGGCGCCGCAACACGTCTTCGCGCATATCCGCACCGCCGGTATTCAACGCTTCCATGAAGCGCGCGCGCTGCTCGATATCATAATTGGTGATCACACGGTCATTGACCTTGCGCGCGGCCGAAAACAGCGATTGCGCCTGAAGCTGCGGCACATGGGTCACCCCAACACTGAGCGCCAGGGCCATGACCACTGCGATCCGCCGAAAACCTGCCATCTGGATCATCCGCACCCCTGCTCTCTGCTGTCTTGTCCTGACGTGACCGGATACCGGGATCCGGGCCTGTCCGGGAAGTATACGCTTTGCCCTGCCTTGTCACCAGAGCCGCGCACCAACCCGCACGATGCTGCGCAAAATCACGCTCTCACAGCGCATTGCAAGCACGCCGGTTGCGCGACGGATTGCCGCCAATGCCCAGAATATCCAGATTCAAGCCGAAACTCGTGCGCGATGTGGGCCTAGTGGCAGAGGCGAATTGCCGCTCAAGCCCCATTTCCATGCGCAGACATTCATTCTGGTAATTCAGCCCGACCATCGCATGCGCAGCGCGGCTTTGAGCGATATCATAGCGCCAGCCCACGCGGCCAGTCCAGAAATCGCTCAAGTGCCGCGTGCCCTCGAAACTCCATTCCGAGGCCGTCGCCGCCCGCGCTTCAAACGGGTTGGCACGGATGCGCATATAGCTGGTCGAGAGGCTATAGGCATCTGTCGCCCAATCCAGTTCGAAAGCCGTGCGTGTCAGCTGCATGTCCGAGGTGAAATGCGATCTGTTGCTCAGGCTCAACCCATCCGCTGTGTCCAGACTGCCCGCAAGCACCCAGTCGGACTGCCGACCAGCCAGCGGTGTCTGCGCAGAAAACTGCCCCAGATCGCGCGCGCGCCAGCTTCGCCCCAGCGTGACGGTGCTCGACCAGCCATCCGGGTCAAGCCGTGTCCAGCTTACACCCATATTGCCGCGCAGGCCCAGCTCGCGCTGATCCTGTCCGGGAAAGCGGTTGAGCGCAAAAAGATTGCCCTCATCCAGTTCCGGCATGCGGCTGGCTTCATGGGGCAGTCCGGGCAGACGATCACGCGCCCAGATCACTTGCGCCACTGGTGCGACCACATGGCGCGCACCAGATGGTGCCGCGCGCACGAAGGGCCAGCGCAATTCTGCCATCAGTTGCGGGGTCACGCGGGATTGCGAGACCGGAAAGGCCCCGTCAGTCTGGGACAATCTGACATGATCCAGCCCAAGATTGAGCCCAACAGCCCCAAGCAGCCCAACGGGCAGAACTGCGTCGCGGCGCCAGTCCAGATCAAGGCTCAGCCGTCCCAACTGGCGTGGCCGTGTCGCGATCAGCCCCGGCAACGCTTCAGTGCCCGCATGCGCCTGCCCGCGGCGCAGAATCTCGGCTTCGAAGCGCAGCGCGGCGACCCCCCCCAGCCCCGGCACATCGCGCCGATGCGTCAGCGCCGCGCGCCCAACCTGATTGGGCAGTTGCGAATTGACATCCGCCAACCGCAAAGACCGGAACTGCAACAGCTGCACCTGTTCGCGCGTGTCACGGCGGATACGCTCGACTGTCACCTCACTGGTCAGGCGCGGCTGGTCGCGGCCGTAATCTTCCAGCACCCGCTGGTCAGATGGCTGGATCAGGTTGAAGCGCAGCATATAGCCCTGCCCCAGCGCAAATTCACCAAAAGCGTAGCCCATGGCCCGGGTCACGCCGGGGCGGATCTTGTCTTGCGCTACCAGACCGCCAAGTTCCAGTTGACCTGTGGCAAAGGCTTGCCGGTAGCGCAGCTCCAGCGCGCGGGTCCCCCGAGAAGCCACAAATGGTGTCACCGTCAGGTCACGATCAGCAGATAGCACGATGAAATAGGGCGCGCGCAAACCCAAACGGTGGCCAGTATTGACCGAAAAGCTGGGGCTCAGGAAGCCAGTCGCGCGCTCCAGACGCGGGTCGGGCACGCGCAGGCGCGGCACATAAAGCACCGGCAGCCCGAACAGCCTGAATTGCGCATTCTCGAAATGAACCTGCTTTTCCTGTTCATCATGCACAACCCGGCGCGCGCGGATTTCCCACAGGGGCGTCGGACGCTCGGCACAGATTTCGCAAGAGGAGGCCACAACAGCCGTCATCTCGCTGAAACGCGCGTCCAGCCGTTCGACAGTCGCGGCGGCAAGCTGCAATTGTTCGTCAAAGACGACGCGCGCAGAGCGGATCAGACCGCGTTGCAGATTGTCCGAAAGCTGGGCCGCATCGGCCAGCATGATCACGTCACGGCCATCATTCAGAACCAGCGGCCCGTCGATCTGCAGCGCGCCAGTCGTGCGATCATAGCTCACGCGCCGCGCTTGCAGGCGTGTGGTGCCAAACAGTGCCTCGACATTGCCCTCTGCGACCAGCCGCACGCCCCCGTCAATGAACAGCCTGTCCGCGATGAGCGTGGCAAAGCCGGCTTCAGCGACAGGTCCATTCTGGGCATGCACAGGAACAGCGCGCCCTGCAAGCGCGACCGCCAGCAGAAGGCAGACCCCGCAGAGAAACCGGCGCAGGCCCCCATACTTCGCGCGGCCATGCCGACGGCCTGTCACCCCTCCTCCAGATTCAACATGATACCAATGGCAAATAACACAGTCGCAAAGGGCAGGCCCCATGCTGCCAGCAGCACGGGAATCTGCCCGCTCTCCCCAAGAACCTGTGCGAAGTTACGCAGAAAGAACAAAGTGAATCCAGCCAGAATCGTGATCAAGGCCCGGATCCCGGCCCCGCCCGCGCGCATGTGGTGGATGCTCAATGTCAGCGCCAGCAGCATCATTCCGGTCAGCAGAACGGGCAGCGCCAGTTCCATGTTCAATCGCATGCGGTGTTCCAGTGCCGAGAACCCGGCGCGCTCCAGCGCTGCGATGAAACCCGGCAATTGCGCCAGCGGGATCGCGCGGACCTGCGCAAAACTGTCGCGGATCTGATCTGGCGTCAGATCGGTCGCAATCGCGACATGCGCCTGCGCGCGCGCTGACTGCTCTGGGTTCAGGTCCGACAGATCCCAGAGCTTCGCGTTTTCCATGGCCCAGAAGCCGGGCCGCAGATCAGCGCGTTGCGCATGAAGCCGGGCACTCACCCCTTCGGTTTCGTGAAAGACAAGGATCGTCACGTCATGCAGGATGGTGCCTGTTTCTTCGGCCCGCAGCGCATGGATGACAGTCTGGCCCCCGATATCGGCCTGACGCAGCCAAAGCCCGTCCTGCCCCAGAGCCGCGACACTGCCGCTGCCCCCGCGCACCTGCGCCAGCACCCTGGCATATTCGCGCGAGGCCCCTGCCACGACCGGGTTCATCACCGCCACGAACAGGCTTGAGACCACCAGCACCATCAGCGCAGGCACGATGAGCAGCCTTGGCACCGAGCGTCCGGTCGCACGGATCACCACGAATTCCGAGGACCGCGACCAGCTCAGCCCCACCCACATCGCGGCCAGCATCAGGACCAGAGGCGCAATCTCGTAGAAGGCCTGTGGCAGGTTCAGCAGCGACAGGCGCAGGATCTGGCCGAAACCGGGCGATTGCGCGGCAAGCCTGCGCAACTGCTCGACCATGTCCAGCAGCAACAACATGCCCAGAAAAATGCCCGAGACCATCAGGAAGCTCTGCGCCACGCGCCGGATCAGATATCGCTCGAGGATCATGTGACCACCTTGCCTGTCCCGCGTCTGCGGCTGACCCAGACCAGCATGCCCGCAACCACCAGCCCGCCCAGCGCGACCGGGACAAAGGCCAGCGCCGCGCGCCCTGCATCGCGCAAGGCCGCGCCCGAGACAGCATTGCCGACCAGCTGGATCAGTACCAGCGCGATGATCGCGAACAGCACCTGCCGCCATGCACCCAGACGGCTGAACTGCCCCAGAAACACGGCCGCAAAGCCGATCAGCGCCGTGATCAGCGCCAGCATCGGCTGCGCATGGCGCGACATCAGCTCGAAACGCACTTCGGCCAGCGTCACGCCCAGCGCCTCGAATTGTGCAGGCGTGCCGTCCAGCAACAGTCGTGTCGGCAATTCCCGCACATCCGGGCCGCGACCGGCCGGACCGATCAGCCCGCCCACATCGAAGGTCAGATCATCAAAAGCGATGGTGGTCAGCCGGCCTGTCGCTGCGACATGGACCAGCGCAACCCCGTCGAGCATCACCAGCACAGGCCCCTGTGGCCCGGGCGCCAACAGGGCCGAGGCCGCGCTGTAATCCACCCGCATGCCATCGCGGCGACGGTCCGAGAGGAACACATCCAGCAACTGCCCCTCGGGCGTGACTTCGCGCAGAAAGACCGTGATCCCGTCGGCCGGTTCCAGAAACTCGCCGGCGCGCAGGAAGCGAACAGTGATATTCTCGGCAATCTGGACCTGACGCTCGGCCAGTTGCGCGCGCGATTGCGGCATCAGCACATGCATGAGCGCAGCGAGCATGCCTGCCACGATCACCCCGAACAGCGCAACCGGGACCAACATGCGCAGATAGGACATGCCTGTGCCCTGCAGCACGACCATTTCATTGTCGCGGGTCAGCCGGATCGCGACATAGACCGAAGCAGCAAAGGCCGAAAGCGGCAGCACCACGCGGATCACATTGGGCAGCGTCAGGGCCGAGAGTTCAAGGAAGACCCAGAAGCTCTGCCCGTCCGCGATCAGCGCATCAAACAAGCGTGCCGCGCGATTGACCCAATAGACCGAGACCAGAACCAGCGTGAAAAAGGCGAAGACTGTGAGCAATTGTGCCAGAAGATATCGGTCAATCCGTGTCACGCTGAAATCTGTCCCAATCACTTTGACGTCAGAGTAGCGCTCCTTGCGGGGGATGAAAAGCCAGCGCTGCGTGAGGGGGCTGTGATCCGGGGAAGGCCGCGGGTTTGGCGGTGCGCTTTCAGGCGAAGGCCGGGGGCTTTGCCCCCGGACCCCCAGGATATTTTTCCAAGGATGAAATCAGAGGAGATAGGTCGCAGAATGCATCAGGGGCAGTTTGCGGATGCGCGCGCCGGTCAGGGCGAAATGGGCATTGGTGAGCGCGGGCATGGCGGGCGGGGTGCCGGGCTCACCGACACCGCCCATATGCGGATTGTCCTGCAGAATCGTGACCTCGATCCGGGGGGCGTTGAACATGCGCAGCGCGTCATAATCGGGGAAATTGCCCTGATCGGCGCGGCCATCGGTGAAGGTGATCTCGCCCATCAGCGCGGCGGACAGCCCGTAGATCAGCCCCGATTCCATCTGCGCGCGCACGATGGCCGGGTCGAGCACGCGGCCTGGATCGCAGGCCATGGAGGCGCGCGCAATGCGGATCGCGTGGTCTTCCAGCGCCAATTCGATTACGACCGCCGTGGGTGTACCGAAGGACCATGTCATCGCCACACCGCGCGCGCGACCCTCTGGCAAGGGCTGGTCCCAGTCTGACAGATCGCGCACGGCTTCCAGCACACCAGCCGCAATCGGGCTTTCCGGGGCCACATGGTCCAGCCGGAATTGCAGCGGATCGGCCCCCGCTGCATGGGCCAGCTCGTCAATGAAGCTTTCATGGAAAAAGCCGTTGAAGGAATTGCCCACGGCGCGCCAGAAGCCGATCGGCACATCGAGCTCGGCCAGATGCCCTGCCACGCGGTAATGCGGGATCGCATAGGGCTGATCGAACGCACCTTCGACATGGCCCTTGTCCGGCCCGCCCATTTCGCGCCCCGCAAGCCGCCCGATGGCCGCGCG
>SKSL01000205.1 GCA_007123015.1 Natronohydrobacter sp.
TGAAGTGGCCGATATGCCGATCGGCACGCAGTCCAAGATTCTGCGCGTGCTGGTCGAACAGCAATTCATGCGGTTGGGCGGCACGGACAAGGTGCGGGTCGATCTGCGGGTGATGAGTGCCACCACGCAGGATCTGACCGCGCGTGTCCGCGAGGGACGCTTTCGGCAGGAATTGTTCGACCGGCTCAGCGTGGTGCCGATTGCTGTCCCCGGGCTGGAAGAACGGCGCGAGGATATCCCGCTGCTTGCTGCGCATTTCATCGAGGATTTGCACCGAACACAGGGCCTTTTGCGGCGTGAATTGTCCGAGGCCGCGCGCGCGCATCTGCAGACGATGCGCTGGCCGGGCAATATCCGGCAATTGCGCAACATGCTGGAACGCGCGATGATCCTCGGTGAAGCGGGTCAGCCCATCGAGATCCGGGATTTGCAGGCGGATGCCCCAGCGGACCCGGCTGTCGGTGAGAATCCTGTGGTGCTTTCGGGCACATTGACGACCTTACCGCTGCGCGAGGCGCGGGAGCTGTTCGAGCGCGAATATCTGCTGGCCCAGATCAAGCGCTTTGGCGGCAATATTTCGCGCACGGCGACATTTGTGGGCATGGAGCGCTCGGCGTTGCATCGCAAGCTGAAATCTCTGGGGGTGAATACGGCACGACTGTCAGAGCTGAAAGCATGAGTCCGGTGCAGCGCTTGATCTCGCAGATCAGGGCTGGCACAGGCGCAGGCAGATCGGGGAGCAGGACGCGATGAAAGTGATTGTCTGCGGGGCAGGGCAGGTCGGTTGGCAGATTGCGCGGCATCTGTCGAGCGAGCGCAATGATGTGACTGTGGTGGACAGCCAGCCTGCGCTGGTGCGCCGGGCCACGGATTCGCTCGATGTGCAGGGCGTGGTGGGCTATGCCAGCCACCCAACCATTCTGCAGCAGGCGGGCGCGCAAGATGCCGATATGGTCATTGCTGCGACCTATTCGGATGAAGTGAACATGGTCACCTGTCAGGTGGCGCATTCGGTCTTCAGCGTGACGCGCAAGATCGCGCGTCTGCGCGAGCAATCCTATCTGGACCCGCGCTATTCCGATCTGTTCCGGCGCGAGCATATGCCCATTGATGTGATCATCAGCCCGGAGCGCGAAGTCAGCCAGGCCGCCCTGAAGCGCGTGGCTTATCCCGAAGCCTTTGATGTGCATGAATTTCTGCAGGGCAAGGCGCTCTTGATCGGGCTGACACTCGACAGCAATTGCGCCGTGCTGAACACGTCGCTGCGGCAATTGTCCGATCTGTTCCCAACCTTGCGGATCATGGTGGCCGGGGTCCGGCGCGGCAAACGCCTGTTCGCCCCCGAGGCCGAGGACCAGCTTTACGAGGGCGACAGCATCTATGTGCTGGTCGATGCCCGCGACGTGGCCCGCGCTTTCGAGGTCTTCGGCAAGACCCCGTCGCGGCAAGAGCGCGTGCTGATCGTGGGCGGCGGCAATGTCGGGCTGTCGGTGGCGCGGATCCTCGAAAACCAGCCCGAGCGGGTGCGGGTGAAGGTGATCGAGCGCGACCGCGGTCGGGCAGAGCAGGCGGCAGATGCGCTTGAGCGTTCTATCGTTCTTCATGGGGACGGGATGGATGCAACATTGCTCGAGGAAGCGGGCATCAAGAAAACCGATGCGGTGCTGCTTCTGACGGATGATGACCGCACCAATCTGCTGGCGGCTGTGCGGGCCAAGACAGCGGGCGCGACACTGGCCATTTCCTTGATCAACGACGCGGGCATGGTCTCGCTTGCAGGGGCCATGGGAATTGATGCGCATATCAATCCGCGCGCGCTGACCGTCTCGTCAATCCTGCGCCATGTGCGACATGGGCGGGTGCGTTCGGTCTATCTGCTGGGCGACCGAGAAGCGGAAGTGATCGAAGCGCAGGTGCTGAGCACTTCGAAGCTCTCGAATCTGCGCGTGCGCGATATCGATTTCCCCGAAGGCGCGCTTCTGGTTGGCATTTCCCGCAAGGGCGAATTCATCCGCCCCACAGGTGATGTGATGCTGCGCGAGGGTGATCTTGTTGTAATCTTCGCACTGACCGAAGACGTGCCGCGCGTCGATGAGTTGCTGCAAGTGGCGGTCGAGTTTTTCTGACCGGCCTCAAGGAGGAAGCATGGAGCGCCGATCCCAGGGCACGGTGATTCTTGCGGCGATGATCGCCGCAACGGCGTTGGCGATGCTGGCCCCGGCTGCGGTGGGATTCACATTGCGTGAACATGCGATTGCGCGGGCCTTCGTCTATTCCGGCGCGCTCTTGGGTGGTATTGCGATGCTTGTGCATCTGGCCAATCGCGCAGAGCCTGTGAGCAAGCCGCGCTTTTCCCATCCCTTCGTCTATCTGAGCGCGGCCTATCTGATCCTGCCTGCATTGATGGCGATCCCGCTGACGGAAGCTGTGCCCGGGATGCGGTTCTTTGACGCTTGGTTCGAGATGATCTCGGCCTTCACCACGACCGGGGCCAGCCTGATTGATCCAGAGGCGTCGCGCAGCATCCATCTTTGGCGCGCGACTGTGGCCTGGGGGGGCGGGTTGTTCCTGATGGTCGCTGTCATGGCGCTGCTCGCCCCGCTGCGGCTGGGCGGGTTTGAATTATACGGCTCGGATGCGGGACAGCCGCGCGCAGCCGAGAGTTGGCAAGCCTCGCGGTTGCGCAGGGCTCAGATTGACGAGGCCTATCACGACAAGAGCCTGCACCGCATGGCGCAGCAGATCAAACTGATCGCGCCGGTCTATCTGAGCGTGACGCTTGCGCTTTGGGTGGGTCTGTCGATGGCAGGAAATCCGCCTGTGCTGGCGCTGATCCTTGCGATGTCCACAGTCTCGACCTCGGGTATTGCGCCGGGCGGCAGCCTGGGCGGGTTGGCAGCCGAGATGCTGATTGCGGCCGGGCTGATTCTGGCTCTGAGCCGCCAGTTCTGGCCGGGCGCGCAGGTGATCCGGCAGGGCAAGCGGCGCATGTTGCATGATCCCGAACCGTTGCTGGCCAGCCTGCTGGTGCTGGTGCTGCTGGGCGTGCTGGGGCTGCGCGCCATGGCCGCGCCGCTTGATCCCGGCTATGGCGCGCGGCTGGCGGAATTATGGGGTATCGTCTTCACAAGCCTGTCCTTTCTGACAACAGCGGGTTTTGTCAGTGAAGTCGGGCGCTCGGCCGAAGGGGTCTATTTCGGGGCGGCCGGTGTCGTTCTTCTGGCGCTTGCACTGTGTGGCGGCGGGGTCGCGACCACGGCCGGGGGGCTGAAGCTGATGCGGGTCTTCGCCCTGATGTGGCAAGCGCGGCGCGAGATGGACAAGCTGGTCTATCCGGACTCGGTGGGTGGCGATGGCATCCGGCTGCGCGGGCTGCGGCGTGAGGGCGCGCATGCGGCCTGGTTGTTCGTGATGATCTTCATCTTCTCGCTGACCGCATTGACGGCGGCCCTGACCTTGACCGGGGTGACCATGGAAGATGCGATGATCTACGCCACAGCCGCGCTGACCACCACGGGCCCGGTCGCGCAGATGACCGGTCCAGACCCGTTGAGCTGGGCCGCCTTGGGGGACACGGCCAAGGCAATTCTGGCACTGGGGATGATCCTGGGGCGGCTTGAGCTGCTATTGCTGCTCTCACTCTTCTGGCGACGCTAACGTCGTTCGCGATCAAGTTGACGCGGATGACGCGAGGGCGAGGCCGAAGGCCGCCGCGCATCGTCATGCCGAAGGCATTCCTGCGGCATGACGCCGCCCCCTTCGGCCCAGCGCAGTGTGAGTCATAAAATTGCGCGACGCTGGCTTTTTCTGTGTTTTCAGGCTGGAAGTTTCAAGATTATCGTTTCATATTGCACGGATAGGGAGAGAAGGCTTCCTGCGTAGACCAAACACGCCCCTCAAAAAAGGCAAACGCATGGCCAATGATAAGCAAAATCTGCAAGACGCATTTCTGAATCATGTTCGCAAGAACAAGGTTCCTGTCACTGTTTTCTTGATCAACGGGGTCAAGTTGCAAGGCGTGATCACGTGGTTTGACAATTTCTGCGTGCTCTTGCGCCGCGATGGCCAGAGCCAGCTGGTCTACAAGCATGCGATCTCGACGATCATGCCGGGTCAGCCAATCTCGCTCTACGAGGCCGACACCTGAGCGGGCGTGATGTAGCAAGCAGCGGGCATGAAACGGCTGCGGGGCTGACCCGCGCGCTGGTCATTCATCCCGATATCAAGGCGCAACCGCAGGGGCGCGCGCCGGACCTGGCGCTCGCCGAAGCTGTATCGCTTGCCCATGCGCTACCTGGGCTTGACGTGGTGGATGGTATGGTCGTGCGCCTGCCAAAAGCGCAACCGGGGATGCTGTTCGGCTCTGGCAAGGTGGCTGAACTGGGCGAGGTGATCAGGCAAGCCGGGATTGAGCTGGTCCTGATCGACGGCCCGGTAACGCCCGTGCAGCAGCGTAATCTGGAACGCGACTGGAAAGTGAAGCTTCTGGACCGGACCGGTCTGATCCTTGAGATTTTTGCCGACCGAGCGCGCACGCGCGAAGGGGTTTTGCAAGTCGAACTGGCCGCGCTCAGCTACCAGCGCACGCGGCTGGTGCGGGCTTGGACTCATCTGGAACGCCAGCGCGGGGGCTTGGGCTTCGTAGGTGGCCCGGGTGAGACGCAGATCGAGGCCGACCGCCGCGCCATCGACACGCAGATGGTGCGTTTGCGCCGCCAGCTTTCGAAAGTGGTCAAGACGCGCGAATTGCACCGTGCGGCGCGGCGAAAGGTGCCGTTTCCGGTCGTGGCTTTGGTGGGTTACACGAATGCGGGCAAATCGACGCTGTTCAACCGGCTGACAGGGGCCGAGGTGCTGGCCAAGGACATGCTTTTCGCCACGCTTGACCCGACGATGCGCGCGGTCACGCTGCCCACAGGCAAGCAGGTGATCCTGTCGGATACGGTGGGCTTTATCTCGGATCTGCCGACACAGCTTGTCGCGGCGTTCCGTGCAACGCTGGAAGAAGTGCTTGAGGCCGATCTGATCGTGCATGTGCGCGATATTGCCCATGCGGAAACTGAGGAACAGGCGCGCGATGTGGCTGCGATCCTGAGCGATCTGGGCGTGGACGAGACCCGCCCGCAGATCGAGCTTTGGAACAAGGCCGATCTGCTGGATGCAGCACCGCATGCGGGCTTGTCGGCGCGTGCAGAAGAGAGCGACACGATTTTTCTGGGCTCTGCGGTCAGCGGGCAGGGGCTTGAGGCATTGTTTGACGCGATCACATTGCGGCTGGATGATCTGCGTCATGAAGATGACATCGTGCTGGCCCATGACGAAGGCCGCGCGCGGGCCTGGCTGTATGAACAGGGCGTTGTGGTCGCTGAAGATTCTGATACGCAGGAAACACGACTGCGCGTGCGCTGGTCGGACCGGCAGAAGCGCCTGTTTCGGGACCTCGCGCAAGGAGAGTCGCGCGGCGATGGCGAAGAGAACTGACGCTCTGCGCTTGCCGCCGGCCAGATCAGGTATAGACGACAAATTTCAACGCAATATCTACGGTTGTGTTACATTGGGACATAATCTGTGAATTGCATATATCGGGCCAATAGCCTTAATCGGGGTCAACGATGACAACGCGATATGCTTTGAGACATGCAAACTACGCTTCTGACACACTGTTCCATCTCCGGGATCGGACTTCATAGCGGCAAGCCTGTGCGCTTGCGGCTGAAACCGGCTGCGGCGGGTACGGGGATCGTGTTTCGCCGTGTAGATGTCGAAGCGGGTGCGCGCGACATTCCGGTGCGCCCTGACCTATGGGTCGAAGCCAGTCTTTGCACTGTCTTGCAGAACGAGCATGGCGCGCGTGTCACCACGATCGAGCATCTCATGGCGGCGTTGCATGGCTGCGGAGTTCACAATGTGATCGTCGAGATCGACGCCGAAGAAGTGCCGATCCTTGATGGCAGTGCAGCCCCGTTTGTGCGCAAGATCATGGCCGCAGGGATTGCCACACTTGCGGTGCCGCTGACTGTGCTGCGTATGCGCAAGACGATCGAGGTCGAAAAAGATGGTGCGCGCGCGCAGCTCGGCCCGGCACCGCGCCTTGAACTGGCCTTCGAGATCGATTTCGCCGACCCGGCCATCGGCCACCAGCGCCAGCAGTTTGATATGTCCAATGGGGCTTTCCTGCGCGAAGTGAGCGATTGCCGGACATTCTGCATGCGCCGCGATGTCGAGCGGATGCAGGCAATGGGGCTGGCGCTTGGCGGCACGCTCGACAATGCTGTCGTGTTTCATGACGGCAAGGTGCTAAGCCCGGGTGGGTTGCGCCGCGCGGATGAACCTGTCCGCCACAAGCTTCTGGACGCGATGGGGGACCTTTACGTCGCAGGTCTGCCGATTCTGGGGCGGTATGAAGGGTATCGTGCAGGGCATGCCCTGACAGGACGTCTGTTGCAGGCGGTTTTCGCGGATCCGACCGCCTATGAGCGGGTCACAGTGACGGCCACGCAACGCAATCACCTTCCGGGAACCGGGATTTCCATGGCGGACTTGCCGCTTTCTGCTTGATCGGTTCGACAGGTCACGTCAACCAGCGCTGAACTGGGTCAGGAAAAGGCGTTTTGCCCCCGGATTTTTTCTGTGCTAACAGATCGAAAAGCAAAGAGCGGTATGGGGTGGCAGGACATGAGTGCGAAGGCTGGGATCCGGCGTCTGGGCCTTGTTGTCTGTGTGCTGGCTGGGATGGCAGCCTGCAATCGCAACACAGGCCCTGATGAATCGCTCGCCGGGTTCAGCCCGGAGGAAATTTTCCAGCGCGGCGAATTTGAGCTGGAAACCTCGCGGCGCAACACTGCAGCTCTGCGCTATTTTCAGGAAATCGAGCGGCTTCATCCCTACACGGAATGGGCACGGCGGGCCTTGATCATGCAAGCCTATGCACATCACCGGGCGCGGGACTATGAAGAAAGCCGCGCCGCGGCGCAGCGGTTCCTCGAAACCTATCCTAATGACGAAGATGCCCCTTACGCCGCCTATCTGCTGGCGCTGTCCTTCTATGATCAGGTCGATGAGGTCGGACGCGATCAGGGTGTGACATTTCAGGCCCTTCAGCATCTGCGCCGCCTGATCGAGCAATATCCCGACAGCGACTATACACGCTCGGCAATCCTGAAATTCGAACTGGCCTTCGACCATCTGGCGGCGAAGGAAATGGAGATCGGGCGCTTCTATCTGGCGCGCCGCAACTATCAGGCCGCGATCAACCGGTTTCGTGTGGTGGTCGAGGATTTCCAGACCTCGACCCACACACCCGAAGCGCTGCACCGGCTGGTGGAAGCCTATCTTGGTCTGGGGCTGCGTGATGAAGCGCAGACCGCCGGCGCAATTCTGGGCTATAATTTCGAGGCCAATCCTTTCTATCAGGACAGCTTCCGTTTGCTGACCCGTCAAGGTCTGGCACCGGATGCCCAAGGGGAAGGCTGGCTGCAGACGATTTACCGCCAGGCCGTGCGCGGGGATTGGATCTGACCCGGACCACAGGCGCAGGAAAGCGCAATGCTGCTGTCACTTGATATTCGCGATGTGCTGATCATCGACCGGCTGGAGCTGCGCTTTCAGCCGGGGCTGAATGTGCTGACGGGCGAAACGGGTGCGGGTAAATCCATCCTGCTCGATTCGCTGGGCTTCGTGCTGGGCTGGCGCGGACGCGCTGATCTGGTCCGGCAAGGCGCGGATCAGGGCGAAGTGGTTGCCGAATTCGCGCTCACACCCGCCCATCCGGCGCAGACTGTGCTGCAAGAGGCTGGCTTTGCCCGGACCGAAACGCTCTTGTTGCGGCGCGTGAACAGTCGCGACGGGCGCAAATCGGCTTGGGTGAATGACCGTCGCGCCTCGGGCGAGGTGTTGCGGGCGCTTTCGGAAACGCTGGTCGAATTGCATGGCCAGCAGGATGACCGTGGCTTGTTGAACCCGCGCGGTCATCGCGATCTGCTCGACGCCTATGGGGTAGAGCCTGCGCTTCTGGACGCGGTGCGCAGCGCATGGCGCGCCTGGCGGGTGGCGCGCAAGGCCCATGCAGAAGAAATTACCAGGCTAGACGCTGCACGCGCCGAAGAGGATTTCCTGCGCCATGCTGTGGGCGAATTGGACAAGCTCGATCCGCAACCGGGCGAAGAAGAGACGCTGGATGCGCGACGGCGTCGGATGCAGGCCGCCGAGCGCTTGCGCGGCGATGTCGCACGCGCCCATGCTGCGCTCTCGGACGAGGGTGCCGAGCGGCTGCTGATCGACGCCACGCGCTGGCTGGAGGCTGCCGCCGAAGGTTTTGAAGGCGCGCTGGATGCGCCGATCGAAGCCTTGGCGCGCGCGCTTGATGCTCTGGGCGAAGCGCAGCAAGGCGTCGAGGCGGCCGCCGACTCGCTTGCAATCGCGCCGGGCGAATTGGAAGAGGTCGAAGACCGGCTTTTTGCGCTGCGCGGACTTGCGCGCAAACATGGCTGTCTGCCCGATGATCTGGCAGGGCTGGCGCAGGATCTGCGCGCGCGGCTGGAGCGGCTTGATAATGGCGCGCGGGCGCTGACGGATCTGGCGCGCGCCGAAGCTGAGGCGCAGGCAGGCTATGACACAGCGGCGGCGGAATTGCGTGCAGCCCGGCAGTTGGCCGGGCAGCGGCTTGATTCCGAGATGGCGCAGGAACTTGCGCCGCTGAAAATGGAACGCGCGGCCTTTTCCAGTGTGATCACCCCGTCAGATCCGGGGCCAGAGGGCCACGAGATGGTCAGCTTCGAAGTGGCGACCAATCCCGGCGCGCCGTCCGGCCCGCTGTCGCGAATCGCCTCGGGCGGGGAATTGTCGCGCTTCCTGCTGGCGCTCAAAGTCTGTCTGGCGCGCAATTCGGCGGGGATCACCATGATCTTCGACGAGATTGATCGCGGTGTGGGCGGGGCGACAGCAGATGCAGTGGGGCGCAGACTGCACCGTCTGGCGGAAGGTGCCCAATTGCTGGTCGTCACCCATTCCCCGCAAGTGGCCGCACTTGGGCAGCACCATTGGCGTGTCGAGAAGCAGATAGTGGGGGACGCGACCTTGTCGCGCGTTGTGCCGCTTTCTGCCGATCAGCGCGTTGAAGAGATTGCGCGCATGATCTCTGGTGATACGATCACAGCAGCGGCACGCGCTGCGGCGCGCGATCTGCTGGCCGCGCGGGCTGTTGTGTGATCTGTGCCGGGGCAGAAATTTGAGGGATGCGTCAGCCTGTCTGGCCGCAGATGAGGGAGAAAGCGCTATGACATTTGGTCTTGGAACCACCTTCTCGGGACGGGCCACGCTGGCTCTGGGCGTCGTTCTTGGCCTTGCCGGATGTACCATGGCCCCGTTGGGTCCGGGCGCGCGCACTGCCGCACCTGTCACACCAGCGCCAGTCACCCCGGTCGCGCCGCTGCCGCAGGACATGCCGGCCGCGGCCACTGGATCTGGTGCAGAGCAGGCCTGTATTGCCGCCGGGCGCGAGCGCGGGCTGAATGTGCTGGATGTGGTCGGCTCGCGCGCAGTGACGGCCAGCGATGGGGCATCTGCCCGCGATGTCATGTTGCGGGTCGAACGGTCAGGCGCGCAACTGGAAGTGCGCTGCAACTATGTCGAAGAGACGCGCATGGCGCGGATCATGCTGATCTGACCCGCGCTCAGCGCCGACGATCTTTCGCGCCCTGCGCCAGCTTGCGCGCGCTTGCGGCGGCGGCACGCAATTCCTCGGCGATTTCTTCGGCTTCATCGGGGTCGAAATCGAGCGGCAGGTCCAGCCCGTCGCCCGCAAGATAGATCCGGACCATGCCCAGCGTGGTCGGCCCGATCTGAAGATTGGCGCTGATATCGCTTTCCGAATTGATCCCCATGCGAGGCCTCCTGACCTGTGCTGTGACGCTATTGCTCTGCCACTGTCGCGTTACGGTGTTGCAGGGCGACAATCAAGTGCACGGGCACTTGCATTCATCTGCGCGCAGCGTTACATCGCGCGTCAAGTGCCGCCTTAGCTCAGTTGGTTAGAGCGCTGGATTGTGGATCCAGAGGTCCCCCGTTCAAGCCGGGGAGGCGGTACCACCTTTCCTGACAGCGCCGCACTGACTTGCCATCCTGCGGATGCAAGCGTAACTGATCCGGATTGATGCTTGTGAAAGCCCTGATGCTGTGCCTGTCCTGCCACGCCATTCCTTGCCGCATGCCCCCAACGGAGCGCGGATCGGGTTGTTTGGCGGGTCTTTTGATCCCGCGCATGAAGGCCATGTCCATATCACCCGGATCGCCCTGCGCCGGTTGCAGCTTGATCAGATCTGGTGGCTGGTCACACCGGGCAACCCGCTCAAAGCCCATGGCCCTGCGCCACTGGCACAGCGGATGCAGCATGCCCGCACGCTGATCAGGCATCCGCGCGTGAAGGTCACAATGGTCGAGGCCCGGCTTGGCACCCGATACAGTGCCGATACGCTGAAGGCGTTGCAACGGCTTTATGCGCAGCGGCATTTCGTCTGGATCATGGGCGCGGATAATCTGGCCGGGCTGCATCGCTGGGAAAACTGGCAGGCGATCATGCGGCAGTTTCCGGTCGCTGTGCTGGCCCGGCCGGGGCAGCAACGGCGCGCGCTGGCCTCGGTCGCCGCGCGTCAGTTCCGCCGCGCGCGCCTGCTCGAGGCGCAGGCGCGTGCGCTGGCATCTGGCAAGCCGCCTTGCTGGTGTTTCCTGCGGCTGCCGATGCGCGATATCTCATCATCCCGGCTGCGCGCAGAAGGGGTCTGGCCGCAGCTATGAACCCGCTGCTCGGATAGGGACAGGAAACAGTGTGTTTTCAGGCATCCAGGCATCTGAAACACTTGCTCAAAGCGTCGCAAAGAGCGTTAATGGGGTTCAGAGCATATGTTCGACTTCTGAGGCAATCGTCTTTGCCTGTATGTGACGAATAAGGATGCGATGATGCCTGACTTCGGTCTTCAGCGTCGACGGGTCTTGAACCTGCTTCTGGGCGGTGCGGCGCTGAGCGCGATGCCTGCTTGCGCTTCGGCGCCCGAACGCTCGCTGCGCCCGGAATTGCGGCGGGCACCACCTGTCGAGGGGATCATTGCCCGCGCGGGGCTGGGTGGTGATCTGGCCTTTGCGGTCATCGACATGCGTTCGGGCGACCTGCTTGAAGGGCAGGGGGCCAATACGCCGCTGCCGCCTGCGAGTGTCGCCAAGGCCATGACGGCCCTTTACGCGCTTGAAAGCCTTGGTGCCGCGTACCAGTTCCGCACGCGCCTTGTCGCGACCGGACCTGTCAGCGATGGTGTTTTGCGCGGCGATCTGGTGCTGGCCGGCGGTGGTGATCCGACGCTTGAGACAGATGAACTGGCTGCGATGGCAGCAGAGCTGGCGCGCGGTGGGGTGCGGCAGGTGACGGGCCGGTTTCTGGTCTGGGGCGGCGCGCTGCCTTTTGTGCCCGAGATCGCAGATGACCAGTCGCCGCAGGCCGGATATAATCCCTCGGTCTCGGGGTTGAACCTGAATTTCAACCGTGTGCATTTTGAATGGCGCCGGGCCGGCACAGACTACATCGTGACCATGGATGGCCGTTCCAACCGGCATCGTCCGGCGGTCAGCATGGCGCGGATGCAAGTCGTCAACCGCAGCGCCCCCCTGTACACTTATCAGCGCAGGGCGGATCGGGACGACTGGACTGTGGCGCGCGCCGCCCTTGGGAATACGGGCTCGCGCTGGTTGCCGGTGCGACATCCGGAACTTTACGCAGGCGAAGTGTTTCGCGCTCTTGCCACTGGACATGGGATCACCCTGGGCGCGCCGCAGGTGACGCGCGCGCAGCCGATGGGACAGGATCTGGTCACGCATCGCTCGCCTGTTTTGCAGGACATGTTGCGCGACATTCTGCAGTTTTCGACCAATATCAGCGCGGAAGCTGTCGGGATGACTGCGACAGGGGCACAGAGCGGGCGGCCGCGGAGTTTGGCGGCTTCCGGTGCGGCGATGTCAAACTGGGCCCAGACGCGCTATGGCCTGTCAAGCGCGCGGCTGGTGGATCATTCGGGCCTGGGGGCGGCGTCGCGCGTTTCGATGGCGGATCTTGCGCGAATGTTCCAGCAGGCCGGCAGCATGGGCACATTGCGCGCAATCTTGCGCCTGCACCGGTTTCGCGATGCAAATGGGAATTTCATCGCCAATCCGGGCTTTGATGTGCGCGCCAAGACTGGCACGCTCTATTTCGTTTCGGCGCTGGGGGGCTATCTGACGGCCCCGGGTGGCCGCGATCTGGCTTTTGCCATCGGCTCGGCGGATCTGGCGCGGCGCGCCCGCGTGGCAGGCTCTGGTGTGGACCGGCCCGATGGAACAGCGGTCTGGGCGCGCGCAGCGCGGCAGATGCAACAGGATTTGTTGCAGCGCTGGGCACAGGCCTATGCCTGAGGCGCAGATGGCAGGGGCAGCAAAGGGGGCGCTCGCGCCCCCTCACCAGCCCCACAAGGGGGCTGGTTTCACCCCCGAGGATATTTTTACAAGGATGAAAGCAGGACGGGGTCAGGGATCCTGCGCAGGAGCGAGGAATTTTTCAAGCCAGTGAATATCGTAATTTGCGGTGAGTACATCGGGCTCTGCAAGGAGGTCGCGGAAGAGCGGCACCGATGTATCAACGCCGTCGATGATCAATTCGCCAAGCGCGCGGTGCAGGCGGGCGAGTGCTTCGGGGCGGTCACGGCCATGCACGATCAGCTTGGCAATCAGGCTGTCGTAATAGGGCGGGACCGTGTAGCCGGAATAGAGCGCGCTATCCATGCGCACACCAAGCCCACCCGGCGCGTGATAGGTGTTGACGCGCCCTGGGCAGGGGGTGAAATTCGGCAGCTTCTCGGCATTGATGCGCACTTCGATGGCGTGGCCGTTGACCTGCAGGTCCTCTTGCGCGAAAGAGAGGGGCTGCCCGGCGGCGACACGGATTTGCTCGCGCACCAGATCGACCCCGAAGATCGCTTCGGTCACCGGATGTTCGACCTGCAGGCGAGTGTTCATCTCGATAAAGTAGAATTCGCCATTCTCATAGAGGAATTCGATCGTGCCCGCACCGCGATACCCAATGCGGGCGACAGCCTCTGCGCAGGTCTGGCCGATCCGCGCGCGGGTTTCCGCGTCGATCACCGGGCCGGGGGCTTCTTCGAGCACTTTCTGATGGCGGCGCTGCAGCGAGCAGTCGCGCTCGCCCAAGTGCACAGCATTGCCCTTGCCATCGCCGAAGACCTGAACCTCGATATGGCGCGGCTGGCCCAGATATTTCTCGATATAGACTTCATCATTGCCGAAGGCGGCCTTGGCTTCAGACCGGGCAGTGCGGAAAGCGGTTTCCAATTCGGCTTCCGTGCGGGCGAGTTTCATGCCGCGCCCGCCGCCGCCGGCCGTGGCCTTGATGATCACCGGATAGCCGATCTCGGCCGCGACTGCGCGGGCTGTGTCGAAATGCGCGACACCCCCGCTCGACCCCGGCACGCAAGGCACGCCGAGCGCCTTCATCGTGTCCTTGGCCGTGATCTTGTCGCCCATCATGCGGATATGTTCGGCAGAGGGGCCGATGAAGGTGATGCCGTGATCTTCGACCACTTGCACGAATGCGGCGTTTTCCGACAGGAACCCGTAGCCGGGATGGATCGCCTCGGCGCCCGAGATCTCGCAGGCGGAAATGATCGAGGGCACATGCAGATAGCTGGCATTGGAGGGCGCAGGGCCGATGCAGATCGCTTCATCTGCCATGCGCACATGCATCGCGTCCGAATCAGCGGTGGAATGGACCGCGACCGAGCCGATGCCCATCTCGCGGCAGGCGCGGATCACGCGCAGGGCGATTTCCCCACGATTGGCAATCAGGATCTTGTTGAACATGCCTGCGTCGCCTTATTCGATGATCATCAGCGGCGCGCCGAATTCGACCGGGCTGCCATCGCCGACCAGAATGCGCTTGATCGTGCCTGCGCGGGGCGCGGGGATATGGTTCATGGTTTTCATGGCTTCGATGATCAGCAGTGTATCGCCTTCAGAGACCTGCGCACCGATGCCCACGAAATTCGCGGCTCCTGGTTCGGCCGCCAGATAGGCAGTGCCCACCATCGGTGATGTGACAGCGCCGGGATGCTGGGCCGGATCGTCGGGTATTTCCGCAGGCGCAGCCGGGGCAGGGGTGGATGCAGCCGGCGCTGCCGTGGCGCTCGGTGCTGGTGCTGCAGCCACCTGCTGAAACACGGGCTGCGCGCCTATTTTCGAGACTTTCACATTCAGGCTGTCGTTTTCGCCATAGTCGCGTTTGACGCTGAGTTCGGCGAGGTCATTCTCATTGAGCAATTCCGCAAGGGCTTTGATAAAGGCGACATCGGCATCGTTGCGGCTTTGCGTCATTTGGGTCCTCGAAAACAGGGCGCTCTATGGGCGGTCTTGGATATATGGCTTGCGCGACAGCTTCAGAGCCAGAACACCGCGCAGTCTATTTCGCGCGCTTTATACTGGAGAGCGCGCGCAGAGTGAAGCGACCTTTTCCGGAAAGGCTGCGCAGACAGGATGGCTCAGAAAAGGTTTTGCGGATCTGTAAATTCTGGTAAACGCTCTGTGAAAAGGAGCGGTAAATGGTGCGATCAGCCCTGACCGGGACGCGTATCCGCGCGCGGCGAAATCTGCGGGGTCTGCGGCAAGCGGAACTGGCGCGGGCAGTGGGTGTCTCTGCCTCATATCTCAATCTTATCGAGCACAACCGGCGCAAGGTCGGCACCGATCTGCTGGCGGCCCTGGCCAAGGTGCTGGGTGTGTCCGTGGATGCCTTGGTCGAAGATGGCGACTCGCGGCTGATCGAATCTGCGCGCGCTGCGGCAGAGCGCACGGGGCTGGACCGGGCCGAACTTGAGCGGATTGACGAATTCACTGGCCGCTTTCCGGGCTGGGCCAAGGTGCTGGCAGAAACCGAAGGCCGGGTCGCGCGTCTGGAGCGTGTGGTCGAGCATCTCAATGACCGGATGACACATGACCCCTATATGGGCGAGGCCCTTCACGAGATCATCTCGGCAGTGACTTCGGTCCAGTCGACCGCGACGATCCTGAATGACGGGCAGGAAATCGAGCCAGATTGGCAGGCGCGGTTTCATCAGAACATTTTGCAGGATTCGGCGCGGCTGGCCGAAGGGGCTGTCGCTCTGGTCAATTACCTTGATGCCGGCAAGAGCGACGAGACAGGTCTCGCGGCCCCACAGGAAGAAGTCGAGGCCTGGCTCGGGCAGCGCGATTTCCACTTGCCGGAATTGGAAGAGGATACAGAGGGACTGAACCCCGAGAATCTGGTGGCAGGTCAGGTCGAGTTGTCGTCTGAAGCTTCGCGCCAGTTGGCGGTGCAATGGGTGTCTCAGTTTAAGGCCGATAGCCGCGCCTTGCCGCTTGGCCCGTTGCAAGAAGCACTGGAGCAGATGGGGCTTGCCCCGGACAGACTGGCGGATCATTTCGGGGTGCCGTTCGATCAGGTGCTGCGGCGCCTTGCGATCCTGCCGCCCCAGCTGCGGGCCGCGCAGGGTCTGCCAAGTCCGGGTCTGGTGATCTGCGACAATTCCGGAACGCTTCTGTTCCGACGTGCGATTGATGGGTTTGCGCTGCCGCGGTTCGGCGGGGCCTGCCCGCTCTGGCCGCTCTATCAGGCATTGCTGCGTCCGCATGTGCGGATATGCGCGGGGTTGACGACCGCCGGGCGGCTGGGGCGGCGTTTCACAGTCTATGCCTATGCCTCTGTTGCGGCAGAGATGGGGATCGGCCGACCTGTCATTCTTCGGGCGACAATGCTGATCCTGCCTGCCGCCGAGAGCGATGCAGAAGACGCCACGCCGCCGCTTTCTGTCGGGGCCAGTTGTCGGACGTGCCCGCAATTGGACTGCCCGGCGCGCCGCGAGCCCTCAATCCTGATGACAGTTATTTGAAAGTCGTTTTGACAGGAGGCGGCGAAGCTGTGTAAATACCGTGTGCCGAGCGATGGGAGGAGCCGGGTCGCTCAGCACTTTGACCGGGGTGAGCGCCTGCTGAGGCCAGAATCAGCCATGCGCGCGCCCCGGTCCCCGCAAGGGAGGAGGAGACGATCGATGGAGAAGCGTGTCCTGGTGATCGAGGATGAACCCAACATCTCGGAAGCCCTGCGTTTCATTCTGAAGCGCGAAGGCTGGCGGGTTGAGGTTTCGGCCGATGGGACAGCGATGCTGGGGCAGATGCAGGCCGATCCGCCTGATCTGTTGATCCTTGACCTGATGCTGCCAGGGCTGAGCGGATTCGATATCCTGAAATCGCTGCGGGCGCTTGATATGACGCGCGATCTGCCTGTGCTGATGCTGACCGCCAAGGGGCAGGGTGCGGATCGGGCGGAAGCCGAGCGGCTGGGCGTCACACGCTTCATGACCAAGCCTTTCGCCAATGCCGACGTCATTGCGGCGGTGCGCGAAATGACCGCACCATGAGCACGTCGACGCCGCCGGAATTCCTGGCCCGCGGCAGCTACCGCATCCGCCGCCTGATGGATGCCGCGCGTCTGTTGCCGGTCTTTTGCTTCGTGCTGTTGATTTTGCCGCTTATGCGCGCCAGCCCCGAGACCGACGCCCCGCCGACGGCAAGCGAAAGCGTCTACTTGTTTCTTGTCTGGTTCGGGTCGATCCTTGCGGTGTTCCTGATCTCGCGCGGGCTGCGCCCTGCGCTTGAAAAACGCAAGGACGATCTGGCCAAATCAGAGGACTGAACGCGATGTCCTTCAACATGCTGGTGCTGACCTGTCTGGCCTATGTGATCGTGCTCTTCGTCGTGGCCTCGGCGGCGGAACGTGCAGCATCGGAAGGGCGCGCAAGCTGGTTGCGCTCTCCCGTGATCTACACGCTCTCGCTCTCGGTCTATTGCACAGCCTGGACGTTTTACGGCGCTGTGGGATATGCGGCGCGCTCTGGTCTGGAATTCATGACGATCTATCTTGGCCCGACGCTGGTTTTCCTGGGCTGGTGGGTGACGCTGCGCAAGCTGGTGCGGATCGGGCGGGAAAACCGCGTGACCTCGATCGCGGATCTGATTTCAGCGCGCTACGGCAAGTCGAACCTTCTTGGTGTGATCGTGACCCTGCTGTGCATCGCCGCAGGCGCGCCCTACATCGCGCTGCAACTGCAGTCGATTTCGCAATCCTTCACAGTTTTTGTGACTGACCCGAGCGAGGTTGGCCTGACAGCCGATCCGACCCTGATCGCCTTCTGGACCGCCATCGGGCTTGCCTTTTTCACCATCGTTTTTGGCACGCGCACGCTGGACGCGAATGAGCAGCATCCCGGTGTCGTGACCGCCATCGCGGTCGAAGCTGTGGTCAAGCTGCTTGCGCTGATCGCAGTCGGCGTGTTCGTGGTCTGGTTCGTGGCCACAGGGCCTGCGGATATCCTGTCCCGGATCGACGCGCAGGCCCTGCCGGAATGGCATATCCAGCCGGGACGCTGGACCGGACTGATCCTGCTTTCGGCCATCGCCATCATCTGCCTGCCGCGCATGTTTCAGGTGACTGTGGTCGAAAACACCAATGACCAGCATCTTGCCACGGCAAGCTGGGCCTTTCCGCTCTATCTGTTCCTGATCAGCCTGTTCGTCTTGCCCATCGCTGTTGTCGGGCTGGAGCTGATGCCCGCTGGCAGTAACCCGGATATGTTCGTGCTGACCTTGCCGCTCTATCTGGGGCAGGACGGGCTGGCGCTGTTATCCTTTCTGGGCGGGTTTTCGGCCGCAACTTCGATGGTGATCGTGGCCTCGCTTGCTCTGGCGACAATGGTCTCCAATCATATTGTCGTGCCGCTCTGGCTGCGAGTGCGGTCTACGCGTAATCTCGATTCAGGGGATATGCGGTTGCTGGTGCTGTCTGTGCGGCGGCTCTCGATCTCGCTCGTACTGGCCCTGGGCTATTTTTATTACATCATCACGGGCGGGTCCGAGGCGCTCGCAGCCATCGGGCTGATCGCCTTTGTGGGCGTGGCGCAGATGCTGCCCGCGCTGATCGGAGCGCTGTTCTGGCGCGGGGCCAGCCGGACCGGGGCGGCGCTGGGGCTGGTCACAGGCATGGCGCTTTGGGTCTATACGCTCTTCCTGCCCAGTTTCGGCCCGGGTGTGTTCCTGACCGCACAGGTGATGGAGGCCGGACCTTTCGGGATCGCATGGCTGCGGCCCTATGGCCTGTTCGGTCTGACCGCGCTGGACCCGCTGTTGCACGCGCTGTTCTGGTCGCTGTTTCTGAATGCGCTCGCCTTTTGTCTGGGGTCATTCCTAAGTTTCCCCAGCCCGATGGAGCGCGTGCAGGGTGCGCTTTTCGTCAATATCTACGAGCGCACAGGCCCCGCGCGCAGCTGGACCCGTCCTGTCGCCGAAGCCGAGGACCTGCTGCCCATCGCGCAGCGCATCCTGGGCGCCAGCGAGGCGCAGAGTTTCTTTCGCGCGCAGGCCGCCTTGCAGGGCAAACAGGGGTTCTTGCCCGATATCACCCCGGAATTTCTGGAAGCGCTGGAACTGAAGCTCTCGGGGTCAGTGGGCGCGGCCACAGCGCATGCGATGCTGGCGCAGAGTGTGGGCACGGCGGTGGTATCGGTCGAGGATCTGATGGCCGTGGCTTCGGAAACAGCGCAGATCATGGAATATTCCGCGCAGCTGGAAGCGAAATCCGAAGAGCTGACCCGCACGGCGCGTAAATTGCGCGAGGCCAATGAGATGTTGCAGAAACTCTCGGTGCAGAAGGACGCGTTTCTGAGCCAGATCAGCCATGAATTGCGCACGCCCATGACTTCAATCCGGGCCTTTTCCGAGATCATGATGGACACGGATGCGATGTCACCCGAGGAGCGCACGCATTTCGCCCAGATCATCCATGATGAGTCGATCCGCTTGACGCGGCTTCTGGACGATCTGCTGGATCTGAGCGTGCTGGAACACGGGCAGGTGCAATTGAATGTCGCGCCAGTCGTGCTGCGCGAATTGATCGACAAGGCAGTCCGTGCGTCGAATTCAGTGCAGGCGGATCGCAAGTTTCGCATCCTGCGCGACCGTGACCCAGAGGCGCTTGAAATCGTCACGGATGCCGGCCGTTTGACGCAGGTGTTCATCAATGTGCTGTCCAATGCGCGCAAATACTGCATGTCGGACGATCCGCAGATGCAGATCAAGGTCCGCCAGCGCAAAGGCATGGTCGAGGTCGATTTCATCGACAATGGAACTGGCATCCCGCGCGACAAGCAGGCGCTGATCTTCGAGAAATTCTCGCGCCTGACCGATGAGATGCAGGCCGGGGGGGCCGGATTGGGTTTGGCGATTTGCCGCGAGATCATGCATAATCTGGGCGGTGATATTGCCTATGTGCCCGGGCAGGGTGGGGCTGCGTTCCGTGTCAGCTTCCCGCTGGTGCTGCAGCCGCGCGAGTCACAGTCGAAACCGGCGGAAGAGCAAACGGAAGCCGCAGAATAGCGCCTGTGCTGCCCGGTTTTTCAGCGATTGAGGGAAATTTCTCAGCTACAAAATTTTACTAATTGATAAAAAATAAAAGGCGTGGTTTTCTGATCGTGATAAGAGCCAGTCATCAAAGGGCCAGCCAGATGTCCAACAGTCCGACCACGTCCGGTATCGTCGCAGGTCGCCTTCACGCAGGCGATTATGCGCGTCATTTCGACGATCTCTACCCTGATTATGATCCGCATGAAGCCATGGTGGCTGCAGATCGCTGTTACTTTTGCCATGATGCGCCCTGCATCACGGCCTGCCCGACCGCCATCGACATTCCGCTCTTCATCCGTCAGATTCAGGCAGGTCAGCCCGAAGCAGCAGGCAAAACGATTTTCGACCAGAATATCCTCGGCGGTATGTGCGCCCGCGTCTGCCCGACCGAGACGCTTTGTGAAGGGGCCTGCGTGCGCGAGGCGGCCGAAGGCAAGCCGGTCGAGATCGGGCGCTTGCAGCGTTACGCGACCGACAAGCTGATCGCAAAGAATGCGCACCCGTTCACGCGGGCCGCGCCCACGGGCAAGCGTGTGGCGGTGGTGGGGGCCGGGCCTGCCGGGCTTGCCTGTGCGCACAGGCTTGCGCTGCATGGCCATGATGTGACGATCCTTGAGGCGCGTGAAAAGCCCGGAGGCCTGAACGAATACGGGATTGCGGCCTACAAGACGGCACATGATTTCGCGCGGGCCGAAGTGGACTGGATCCTGCAGATCGGCGGGATCAGTTTGCAGCAGGGCTGGAAACTGGGTGTGGATGGCACGCTGGCAGATTTGCAGGCCGGGTTTGACGCCGTCTTCCTCGGGATCGGTCTTGCCGGGGTCAATGCGCTGGGCGTTGCGGGCGAGGATGCGCCGGGCGCGCGCGATGCGGTCGATTTCATTGCCGAGTTGCGCCAGACGGATGATCTGTCCACGCTGCCCATCGGGCGGCATGTGGTGGTGATCGGGGGCGGCATGACAGCGGTCGATGCCTCGGTGCAATCGAAGCTCTTGGGGGCCGAGCATGTGACGATGGTTTACCGTCGTGGGCGTGATCAGATGGGCGCGTCGGACTATGAGTTGCGCCACGCGGCCAATGAAGGGGTGAAGATCATCACCAATGCGATGCCGGTGGCCGTGCATGCCAATGGCGCGCTGCGGGAAGTGGAATTCGCCTATACCCATCAGGGGCCGACGGGTCTGGAGCCCACGGGCGAGACCTTCCGGCTCAAAGCCGATCAGGTCTTCAAGGCCATCGGGCAGATGCTGGAGGGCGTGCCGGAAGGGATCGCGCTGGACGGTCGCAAGCTGGCCGTGGACGCAGAGGGGCGGACAGCGCTGCCCGGTGTCTGGGCCGGGGGCGATTGCACGGGTGGGGGCGAGGATCTGACGGTCACAGCCGTCGCGCAGGGGCGCGATGCGGCAGAGAACATCCATGCAGCATTGATGGGGGAAGGTGCGTGACAAGCACGCACCCTACGGAGTGAGCATAATGGCAAATCTGACGACGAATTTCATCGGCATCAAATCCCCCAACCCCTATTGGCTGGCCTCTGCCCCGCCGACCGACAAGGAATACAATGTCGTGCGCGCCTTCAAGGCAGGCTGGGGCGGGGTGGTCTGGAAGACGCTGGGCGCTGAAGGCCCGCCCATCGTCAATGTGAACGGCCCGCGCTATGGTGCGGTCTGGGGCGCGGACCGGCGGCTGCTTGGGCTGAACAATATCGAGCTGATCACCGACCGCCCGCTGGAGGTGAACCTGCGCGAGATCAAGCAGGTAAAGCGCGATTGGCCCGACCGGGCGATGGTGGTCAGCCTGATGGTGCCCTGCGACGAGGAGTCGTGGAAAGCGATCCTGAAACATGTCGAGGATACTGAAGCCGACGGGGTCGAGCTGAATTTCGGTTGTCCGCATGGGATGAGTGAGCGTGGCATGGGCTCGGCTGTGGGGCAGGTGCCGGAATATATCGAGATGGTCACGCGTTGGGTGAAGCAGCATTCGCGCATGCCCTGCATCGTGAAGCTGACGCCGAATATTGCCGATATCCGCAAACCGGCTGAGGCCGCGAAGCGAGGCGGCGCGGATGCCGTCAGTCTGATCAATACGATCAATTCGATCACCAGCGTGAATCTGGATACCTTTAGCCCAGAGCCGATGATCGACGGCAAGGGTGCCCATGGCGGCTATTGCGGCCCGGCTGTGAAGCCGATTGCGCTGAACATGGTTTCGGAAATCGCGCGCTCGCCTGAAACGCAGGGCCTGCCGATCAGCGGGATCGGGGGCGTGACGACCTGGCGCGATGCAGCGGAATTCCTGGCGCTTGGTGCAGGGAACGTGCAGGTCTGCACAGCGGCCATGACCTACGGGTTCGGGATCATCAAGGAACTGACAGCGGGTCTGTCGCAATACATGGACGAGAAGGGCTTTACATCAGTTGATGATCTGGTGGGCCGCGCGGTTCCGAATGTTACCGACTGGCAGTATCTGAACCTGAATTACGTCACCAAGGCCCGGATCAATCAGGATCTGTGTATTTCCTGCGGGCGCTGTTATGCGGCCTGCGAGGATACCTCGCATCAGGCGATTTCCATGTCGCCGGATCGCAAGTTCGAGGTGATTGACGAGGAATGCGTCGCCTGCAATCTGTGCGTGAATGTCTGCCCGGTTCAGGATTGCATCACCATGGAGCCGATGGTCAAGGGCAGCACTGATCCGCGCACCGGCGAAACCGTCAGCGATTATGCTAACTGGACCACACATCCCAACAACCCGATGGCCAAGGCCGCCGAGTAGTCACGGGGCCAGCAGACGGGCGTAGAGGTGGTTCAGAAATCCCTCTGCGCCTTCGAGCGGGTCGTGGTCATCGCCTCGGATCATGCCGATCTGGGCTGCGAAATCTGCATAATGCTGGGTCAGTGCCCAGATCGAGAAGATCAGATGATAGGGATCGACCGGGGCAATCCGCCCTGCGTCGATCCAGCCCTGCAAGAGTTGCACCTTGTCCTCGACCAGCAGGCGCAGATCGTTGCGGATGAAACTCTCGATGCGCGGGGCACCTTGCAGGATTTCATTGGCAAAGAGGCGGCTCTCGCGCGGATAGGCGCGGGCCATATCGAGCTTGCGGCGCATGTAGCCGAGAATCTCGTCGCGCGGCACGCCATCGGGGTCGATCATGCGCAGCGGCGCAAGCCAGGTGTCGAGCAGATCCGTCAGAAGTGCTGCGTGGATCGCTTCCTTGCTGTCGAAATAATAGAGCAGATTGGGTTTCGACAGTCCGGCTTCTGTCGCGATCTGATCCAGCGTCGCACCGCGAAAGCCGTGATTCGAAAACACTTCGAGCGCCGCTTCAAAGATGCGCTTGCGATTCGCTCTCTGGATACGGGTATTCATCGCGGCCCTTCGCCTGCTCTGCCATCCTGTCCCCATATCGCTGCAAGGCGCAGGGCGGTCAAGCGCGCTGCTCCGCAAGTTGTGAAGCAAGCTCTGCTGGGATGGCCCGGCAGAGCGGGCTAGGTATAAATGGGTTCAAGGATGAGAGGACGCGCAAAGATGACGCAACGCGCTGGATCAACGCGCCCTGTGGTCCCGCTGTCGCGGCGCAAGCTCATGGTGGGGGGTGCAGCGGCAGTGGGTTTCAAGGCGCTCGGGCCGGGGTCCGTGACGGCAGGCGGGCTCTGGGACAGCGCCGTGCAGAGAGCGGGAGCCCTTGAGCAGTTGCGCGCGTTGGTCATCGCGAAAGATGGCGAGATCGTTTTCGCCGAGGCGTTTCGCGGTCCGGCCCTGACCCGCGCAGTGAATGTCAAATCTGTGTCCAAGACCATCGTGGCCGCTGTCACCGGTGCGGCCATCGACCGGGGCACTGTGCCGGGGATCACGGCGACCTTGGGCGAGGTGGCACCTGATCTGATCCCCACCAGTGCCGATCCGCGGGTGGCCGGGCTGACGCTCGAGCATCTGGTGACGATGCAGGCGGGACTTGAGCGCACATCGGGCGCGAATTACGGGCCTTGGGTGGCCAGCCGCAACTGGGTCACTGACGCATTGTCGCGGCCGTTCGTGGCCGAACCGGGGCGCGGGATGCTCTACTCAACCGGCAGCTTTCACATTCTGGGGGCTGCGCTCAGTCGCGCGACAGGTGAAAGCCTGCTGTCGCTCACCCGCACCTGGCTGGGCCAGCCCTTGGGCATGGATGTGCCCGCATGGACGCGCGATCCGCAAGGGTTTTTTCTGGGTGGCAATGAAATGGCCTTCGCACCGCTGGATCTGATCCGCTTTGCCGAAATGACCCGGCTGGGCGGGACCTGGCAGGATCGGCGCGTGTTGAGCAAAGACTGGCTGCGCGCAGCAGCAGAGCCGCGCACGCGGTCGAATTTCTCGGGTCTGGCCTATGGTTATGGCTGGTTTCTGGGGCAGGCAGACCGCACCGATTATCTGATGGCGCGGGGCTTTGGCGGGCAGGTGGTCGTCGTCGCGCCCGAGCGGGGATTGAGCTTAGTGATCACTTCTGATCCGACGCGCCCGGCGCGCAGTGATGGTCATTTCGGCGATCTGCGCCGCCTGATCGAGCATGATCTTCTGCCCGCCGCGCGGGCAGTCTGACCCGGACAGGATCGGATTTCAGGGCTGATCTGCGCTGGCGGTCCAAATCGCTGTTGACCACCTGCAACAGGTGTGTAGCTTCATGTTTGACCAGTTGGTCAAGACCACAAGATCCAACCGGGAGGGCCATGTGACAGCGCGTGCAGAGAATATGCGGATCGACGGCCAACGGCTGTGGGACAGCCTGATGGAGATGGCGCAGATCGGGCCCGGCATCGCAGGCGGGAACAATCGCCAGACCCTGACGGATGAGGATGGCGAGGCCCGCCATCTGTTCCAGCGCTGGTGCATTGACGCTGGCGGCTCCATGGGCGTTGACGAGATGGGCACCATGTTTGCGCGTTTTGAAGGAACCGATTCGGATGCGCTGCCGGTGTATGTCGGCAGCCACCTCGATACGCAACCCACGGGCGGCAAATATGATGGGGTGCTTGGGGTTCTGGCCGGGTTGGAAGTGGTCCGCTCGATCCAGGATCTGGGAATAAAGACGCGCCGCCCGATTGTGGTAACGAACTGGACCAATGAGGAAGGCACGCGGTTTGCGCCCGCGATGCTCGGCTCGGGTGTGTTTGCGGGGGTGCTGGATCGCGATTGGGCGTATGACCGCGTCGATGCTGCGGGCACGCGGCTGGGCGACGAACTGGAGCGGATCGGCTGGAAGGGCGAAGAGCCCGTGGGCAGCCGCAAGATGCATGCCTTTCTGGAACTGCATATCGAACAGGGCCCGATCCTGGAAGCCGAGGGCAAGGATATCGGTGTCGTCACCCATGGGCAGGGCCTGCGCTGGATCGAATGTACAGTGACCGGCAAGGGCCAGCATACCGGGTCAACGCCGATGTATCTGCGCCGCAATGCAGGGCGTGGGTTGGCGCGGGTGACGGAACTGGTACATGAGATTGCGATGACGCGCCAGCCCGATGCAGTGGGCGCGATCGGCCATATTGACGTGTATCCGAACAGCCGTAACATCATCCCGGAGAAGGTTGTTTTCACAGTCGATTTCCGCTCGCACAAGCTGGATGTGCTGCTATCGATGGTCGAAGAATTCAACGCCCGTGCGCCGGGAATTTGCGCCGATATCGGGGTGAAATTCAGTGGCCATGTGGTGGGGCAATTTGACCCGCCCGCTTTTGACGAAACCCTGCTGGGGCGTATCCGTGACGCGGCGGACCGGCTGGGCTATAGCCATATGGATATTGTTTCGGGCGCGGGGCATGATGCCTGCTGGCTCAACCGGCTCTATCCGACGGCGATGATCATGTGTCCTTGTGTGGATGGGCTTTCGCATAACGAGGCAGAAGAAATCAGCCCGTATTGGGCGGAAGCCGGGGCGAATGTGCTGTTGCATGCGGTGCTGGAAACGGCAGAGGTGGTGCGTGCCTGAGCACGCACCCTACAAAAATAGCAGCCCTGCGCGGCTGAAGACAGGAACGGGGAGTAGCATCATGTCAACGATCATCAAAAACGGCACCATCGTCACCCATGACCTGACCTACACCGCGGATGTGCGGGTCGAGGGCGGCAAGATCCTTGAGATCGGACCGAACCTGAGTGGCGACAGCACGCTTGACGCCACTGGCTGCTATATCATGCCCGGCGGGATCGATCCGCATACGCATCTGGAAATGCCCTTCATGGGCACTTATTCCAGCGATGATTTCGAGAGCGGCACGCGTGCGGCGCTGTCAGGCGGAACGACGATGGTGATCGATTTCGCGCTGCCCTCGCCCGGTCAGGGGCTGATGGATGCGCTGAAGATGTGGGATAACAAATCGGGCCGCGCGCATTGCGATTACAGCTACCACATGGCGATCACCTGGTGGTCCGAGCAGGTCTTCGATGAAATGCCCGAGGCAGTCAGACGCGGGATCACAAGCTTCAAGCATTTCCTCGCCTATAAGGGCGCGCTGATGGTGAATGATGACGAGCTGTTCGCGTCCTTCCGCCGCGTGCGCGAGGTTGGCGGCGTGGCCATGGTCCATGCTGAAAACGGCGATGTGGTGGCGGAACTCTCGGCGAAGCTACTGGCCGAAGGCAATACCGGCCCCGAAGCGCATGCCTATTCGCGGCCTTCTCAGGTCGAGGGCGAGGCCACCAACCGCGCCATCATGATCGCCGATATGGCCGGCGTGCCGCTTTATGTGGTCCATACTTCTTGCGAGGAAGCCCATGAAGCGATCCGCCGCGCCAAGCAGAACGGCAAGCGCGTCTGGGGCGAGCCGCTGATCCAGCATCTGACGCTCGACGAGAGCGAATATTTCCACCCCGACTGGGATCATGCTGCCCGCCGCGTCATGTCGCCGCCTTTCCGCAACAAGGCGCATCAGGACAGCCTGTGGGCCGGTCTGGCCTCCGGGACACTCTCGGCTGTGGCGACGGATCATTGCGCGTTTACCACCGATCAGAAACGCTTTGGCCTGGGCGATTTCACCAAGATCCCCAATGGTACGGGCGGGCTGGAAGACCGGATGCCGATGCTCTGGACGAAAGGCGTGCGCACGGGCCGCATCACGATGAATGAATTTGTGGCCGTGACCTCGACCAATATCGCCAAGATTTTCGGGATGTATCCGCGCAAGGGCGCTGTGGCCGTTGGGGCGGATGCGGATCTGGTGGTCTGGGATCCGGAAAAATCCAAGACCATCACTGCCAGCGCCCAGCAATCTGCGATTGATTACAATGTCTTCGAAGGGCACGAGGTGACCGGCCTGCCGCGCTATGTGCTCTCACGCGGACGGGTGATGGTCAAGGACGGGGCCTTTGACGGGCAGGAAGGGCATGGGAAATTCATCGAGCGCTGCCCGAACGGTCCCGTCAATCAGGCGCTTTCGACCTGGAAAGACCTGACCGCGCCGCGACCCGTTCAGCGCTCGGGCATCCCGGCGACGGGGGTCTGATGCGCGACACCACGACCGCGCCCGTGATCTCTGCGCAGGGCCTCAATCTGATCTTTCAGACGAATGACGGCCCTGTGCATGCGCTCAAGGACGTGACGCTTGATATCGCCAAAGGCGAATTTGTCAGCTTCATCGGCCCCTCGGGCTGCGGCAAGACGACCTTTTTGCGCGTGATCGCCGATCTGGAACAGCCCACATCCGGCACGATCACCGTCAATGACATGTCGCCCGAAGCCGCGCGCAAGGCCCGCGCCTATGGCTATGTGTTCCAGGCGGCCGGGCTCTACCCGTGGCGCACGATTGCGGGCAATATCAAGCTGCCGCTTGAAATCATGGGCTATCCGAGGGCCGAGCAGGAAGCCCGCGTCGCCAAGGTTCTTGATCTGGTCGAGCTTTCGGGTTTCGCGCGCAAATTCCCCTGGCAGCTCTCGGGCGGCATGCAGCAACGCGCTTCGATCGCGCGCGCGTTGTCTTTCGACGCCGATATCCTGCTGATGGACGAACCTTTCGGTGCGCTGGATGAAATCGTGCGCGACCGGCTGAATGAACAGTTGCTCGACCTGTGGGCGCGCACTGAAAAGACCATTGGCTTTGTCACCCATTCCATCCCTGAAGCCGTCTATCTCTCCACCAAGATCGTGGTCATGTCCCCGCGCCCTGGCCGCATCACTGATGTGATTGACAGCCCGCTGCCGCGCATCCGCCCGCTAGAAATCCGTGACAGCCCCGAATTCATCGAGATCGCCCATCGCGTGCGCGAAGGGCTCAGGGCAGGGCATCTGGATGACTGAGCCTGCATTTTCTTGCTGCAAATACTCCGGGGGGAGGGCCCGCAGGGACCGGGGGGCAGCGCCCCCCCTGCCAGCGTGATCCCCATGCGCAACATCTTCCCAGTGCTCGCTGTCACAGCCTTTCTCATCGCGCTTTGGTATGCCGCAGTGATCCCGATGAATGCGCAATGGACGCAGGATCAGGCTCGCCGTGCCGGACAGGATCTGTCTTTTGCCGAACTGGTTACCGATACCATGTCACAAGCCCGTCCGCGCCTGCCCGCCCCGCATCAGGTCGCGCAAGAGTTGTGGAATTCGACCGTGGTCGAGGAAATGACCGGGCGGCGCGGTTTCATGAATACGGGCAGCCTGTCCAATCGCAGCCTGATCTATCACGGCTGGGTCACGCTTTCGGCCACGCTTCTGGGCTTTGCCATCGGATCCGCTTTGGGCATCACGCTGGCTATTGGCATTGTTCATAACCGCGCGATGGATGCGAGCGTCATGCCTTGGGCGATTGCCAGCCAGACCATCCCGATACTCGCCATAGCACCGATGATTATCGTGGTGCTGAATGCAATCGGTATCACTGGCCTGATCCCGAAAGCGATCATCTCGACCTATCTCAGTTTCTTCCCGGTCGTCGTCGGAATGGTCAAGGGGTTGCGCGCGCCGGACCAGATGCAGCTTGATCTGATGAAGACCTACAGCGCCTCTGGCGGGCAGGTCTTTGCGAAACTGCGCTGGCCCTCGGCCATGCCGTATCTTTTTGCGTCCCTCAAAGTGGCGATTGCCGCTGCCTTGGTGGGGGCGATTGTGGCTGAATTGCCGACAGGGGCCTCGGCAGGCTTGGGGGCGCGGCTGCTTTCGGGCAGCTATTTCGGCCAGACGCTGCAAATCTGGTCTGCACTTTTCGCAGCAGCGATCCTTGCTGCCAGCATGGTGGCGCTGATCGGGCTTGTTCAACGGATCGCGCTCAAGCGGATGGGGATGGCTGCATGACTGTGTTGCAGCAAACCGGGGCGCTGCAAGCGTTGGGCGTTGCCTTGGCAACGACCGTTGCGTTGCTCGCTGGTGGCATCGCGCAGGCGCCCGCGCAGGTCATGCTGGCGCTGACCGCGTCCTGTGGGGTCTTCGTGATCAATTATCTGCTTGGCTGGGTTCAGCGCGGCCCTGCCTATCTGAACCTGCTGGTCCTGCTGGTCATTTTCACCAATCTCTGGATCGCGGCCCTGGCACTTTCCGCGGCACCTGATGCTGCGCTCTGGGTTGGCGCGTCTACAGTGGCCATCTGGCTTCTGGCCTGGTGGTTGGTGGCGCAACTGGCTGATCTGCCTTCGCGCAAAGGCGTGCTTGGGCTTGGACAAGCGTTGCTTGCGCCGTTCCTGTTTGGCGCGACCCTGCTGTGGCTCTGGGAATTGACCGTGCGCGCGCTTGATGTGCCGCGCGTGATCCTGCCTGCCCCCTCAGCCATCTGGGACCGTATCCTACGCTCGACCGATATCCTGTGGATCGACTTCGTGCAGACTTTCGTCAAAGGCGCGCTGTCGGGTTATGCCATCGGGGTGGGCGCGGCCCTGGTCTTTGCGCTTGCTGTGGACCGCTCTGATTTCCTGCGCCGGGGACTGTTGCCAGTGGGCAATTTTCTGGCAGCGCTGCCGATCATCGGCACGGCCCCGATCATGGTCATGTGGTTCGGGTTTGACTGGCCGTCCAAGGCGGCTGTGGTGGTTGCGATGGTGTTTTTTCCGATGCTGGTCAACACAGTACAGGGGCTGGCCGCGACCGAGGCGATGCAGCGCGACCTGATGCGCACTTATAACGCAAGCTGGTCCCAATCGCTGATCAAGTTGCGCTTGCCGGCTGCGATGCCCTTCATCTTCAACGGGCTGAAAATCGCGTCGACGCTGGCCTTGATCGGGGCAATCGTTGCTGAATTTTTTGGCTCTCCGACGCGCGGGATGGGGTTTCGTATCTCGACCGAAGTGGGGCGCTTGCAACTGGATATGGTCTGGGCCGAAATTGCCGTGGCAGCCCTTGCAGGGTCGCTGTTTTACGGCGTGATCGCGCTGGTGGAACGAGGGGTGACGTTCTGGCACCCGTCGCAACGCGGGCGCTAATATCCTGAGACCCGATAATGGGCCAGGCAACTTGGAGGTGGAAAATGAAGAAAACGGTATACGGGTCAGTTGCGGCCCTGGGGCTGGGCATGGCCCCTGCTGCATGGGCGCTGGATGATGTGACCTTGCAGCTGAAATGGGTCACGCAGGCGCAATTCGCGGGCTATTATGTTGCACTTGAGAACGGCTACTTCGAGGAAGAAGGCCTGAATGTCACCATCCGCCCGGGTGGCCCCGATATCGCGCCGCCGCAGGTCATCGCAGGTGGCGGGGCCGATGTCATCGTCGAGTGGATGCCCGCCGCTCTGGCCGCGCGCGAAAACGGTCTGCCGCTGGTGAATATCGCCCAGCCCTTCAAGCGTTCGGGCATGATGCTGACCTGCCTCGCGGAAACCGGGATCACCAGCCCCGAGGATTTCCCGGGCCGCACGCTGGGCGTGTGGTTCTTCGGTAATGAATTCCCGTTCCTAAGTTGGATGAGCACGCTTGGCATCCCGACCGAAGGTGGCGAGGACGGTGTCGAAGTGCTGCGGCAGGGCTTCAATGTGGACCCGCTCTTGCAGCGGCAGGCCGATTGCATCTCGACCATGACCTATAACGAGTTCTGGCAGGTGATCGACGCAGGCATCTCTGAGGACGAGCTTGTGACCTTCAAATATGAAGATCAGGGCGTCGCCACGCTGGAAGACGGGCTTTGGGTCATGGAAAATCGGCTGGAAGATCCGGAGTTCGTGGACAAGATGGCCCGCTTCGTGCGCGCCTCGATGCGCGGCTGGGAATGGGCAGCCGAGAATGTCGAGGACGCCGCGATGATCGTGCTCGAATTTGACGACACGGGCGCGCAGACTGAAGAGCATCAGATCCGCATGATGGGTGAAGTTGCACTGCTGATCGAGGGCTCGGATGGGACGCTTTCGATCGAAGACGCAGAGCGCACAGTCGCAACGCTGCTGGCCGGTGGTTCTGACCCGGTGATCACAGCGGCCCCAGAGGGCGCCTGGAGTTCTGCTGTGACGGATGCCGCGCTCAACTGAGCAACGACAGGATTTTACAAGGCCCCGCAGCGCAGCGGGGCCTTTTTCCATGTTCACTCCAGCATCCGGCCGACCATTTCGCTCATGTCGCGGCTCAGCCCGGGATGGTCCATGATCCGTTCCAGTTCCGCCCGGATCAGGTTCTGGCGTTGGCTGTCATAGCGCCGCCAGGTCTCGAACAGGGTCGAGACGCGGGCCGCGGCTTGCGGGTTCGCCCCATCGAGCCGGATCAGCCAGTCTGCAACCAGTTTGTAGCTCGCGCCATCTTTGGCATGAAAGCCTGCCGGATTCGTGCCCAAGGCCCCGATCACCGAGCGGAACCGGTTGGGGTTCTTCCAGTCGAAATCAGCATGCTCGGTCAGTGACAGGGCAAGGCTTGCTGCGTGTTCGGGTGCGGAAAGGGACACCTGCGCGGCGAACCATTTATCGAGAACCAGCCGGTCGCTGGCCCATTGGCGGTAGAATTGCGCCGTTTCGGCATCAGCCGCCCCGATGGCCAGCAGTGCGCCCCAGGCACCCAACTGTTCGGTCATGTTATTGGCCGTTGCGAAGATCTCGCGCGCTTTTGCGCCGCCATCGACGCGCGCGAGCATCCCCACGGCCTGCACGCGCAAGGCGCGGCGGCCCGCATCGCGGGCATCGGCGCTATAGGGGCCGGGGGTCTGCATCTGCGAAATCACCAGCGCCAGATCGGGCGCGAGGGCTTCGGCGATGATCTGCAGCGCCTCGCATCGGGCGAGATAGATCACATCCGGGTCTGGCGTTTCGCCTGCATCAAAGAGAGCGCTCGCCAGATCATCCTGTGAAGGCAGACCAAGCGCGAGCGCGCGGAAGGCCGGGTCGAGCGCGTCATCGCGCAGCATCCGGCGCAGGGCATCCAGATAGACAGGCCCCGGTTTCGCGCCCTCGCGGATCATTGCAAGCAGAATGTCACGTGCGAGCGCGCGGCCTGCTTCAAAGCGGTTCACAGGGTCTGTGTCATGGGCCAGCATCAGCGCGCGATCCTCATTCGAGAGCGCGTGGTGCAGGATCACGGGCGCAGAAACCCCACGCAGGAGCGAGGCGACAGGCGGCGCATCCAGCCCGTCGAAGGTGAAGCTTTGCTCGGGGCTGTCCAGTTCCAGAACCTGCGTCGGCAGAAGTTCCTGACCGTCACGGCTGATCAGCCCCATGGCGACCGGGATCAGAAGCGGCTCTTTCAGTGGCTGGCCGGGGGTGGGGGGCGTGTGCTGGCGCAGGGTCAAGGTATAGCGCCCGTCCTGCCAATCTTCGGTGACGTCAATGCGCGGGGTGCCCGCCTGCCCATACCAGCGCTTGAATTGCGACAGATCCCGGCCTGCAGCTTCCTCGAAGACAGCGATCCAGTCCTCGATGGTGCAGGCCTGCCCGTCATGGCGGGTGAAATACAGGTCCAGCGCCGTCCTGTAGCGGTCTTCGCCGACCAGAAGCTGCAGCATGCGGATCAGTTCCGCGCCTTTTTCATAGACGGTCGCCGTGTAGAAATTGTTGATCTCGACATAGCTTTCGGGCCGCACCGGATGCGCGAGCGGGCCTGCATCTTCTCGGAACTGACGGGCGCGTAGTGTCAACACATCTTCGATCCGCTTGACAGCATGGCTGCGCATATCGCCCATGAATTGCTGGTCGCGAAAGACCGTCAGCCCTTCTTTCAGCGACAGCTGGAACCAGTCGCGACAGGTGATGCGATTGCCGGTCCAGTTGTGGAAATATTCATGCGCGATGATGCGCTCGATGCTGGCATAATTGCTGTCGGTCGCGGTTTCGGGCGAGGCCAGCACATAAGCCGAATTGAAGATATTCAGCCCCTTGTTCTCCATCGCGCCCATGTTGAAATCATCAACGGCTACAATGTTGAACTGATCAAGGTCATAGGCGCGCCCATAGACCTGCTCATCCCAGAGCATCGAGCGTTTGAGCGCTTCCATCGCATAGCCGGTCTTGCCCTCATCGCCGGGGCGAACCCAGATATTCAGCGCCACATCACGACCGTCCATGGTGCGGAACTGGTCGCGCGTAGCGACCAGATCGCCTGCCACGAGCGCGAACAGGTAGCTTGGTTTGGGATGCGGGTCGTGCCACTCGGCCCAGCCTTCGCCGGATGCCGTGAGATTGCCATTGGACAAGAGCACAGGCAGATCCGCCTCGATCCGCACACGGAACGGGGCCATCACATCGGGGCGATCAGGGTAGAAGGTGATCTTGCGAAAGCCCTCGGCTTCGCATTGCGTGCAATACATTGCGCGCGACATATAGAGCCCTTCCAGCGCAGTGTTGCCCTCAGGTGTGATCTCGACTTCTGTTTCCAGAGTGAAACGACCCTCTGGCAGATCCTCGGCCGGAACGGTCAGGCCGGTGGCATCGGGCCGGGCGGAAAGGGGTTTGCCGTCAAGCGTGAGTGCGATGAGAGCCAGCTCCTCGCCATCGAGGCGCAGGTCATGACCGGGAGGACTGGCCGGGTTGCGGCGGAACTGGATCCGCGCAAAGACGCGCGTCCTCTGGGGGGCGAGGGTAAAGGTCAGGTCAACGTCGTCGACCAGAAAGGCAGGTGGCTGGTAATCGGCCAGATGGATGGGATATGGGCTGGTGTCGCACATCGGGCCCTCCTGCAGGCATGGCGGTTTTGCGCAAGATGTAGCTTGCACCGCCATTCGGGGCAATCCGCCAGTAAGGTGCGTGCTGCAGCACGCACCCTACGCCTGGTCGCTCAGCATTGTGCTGCAAAAACCTGCACCCAATGCGCGTCCGGGCCGCGCCCGAAACCTGCAATGCGAAATCGCCTGTCCAGAATGTTGCGCCGGTGCCCGGGTGAGCGCATCCAGCTATCCATGACAGTTGGCACGTCGCGCTGTCCCCTCGCGATATTCTCGCCCAATGTGCACAGATCCGTGGATCCGGCACGCCGCGCGCGGTCCATCATCCCCGCGCCCTCGGGCGTGGTATGGCTGAAAAACCCACGCTGCGCCATGTCACAGGCATGCGCCTGTGCAATCGCGTTCAGCGCAGGCGAGAGTGTCATGGGCGCGCGTCCCGCCTTGCGCCGCTCTGCATTCACAGCCGCGAGATGGATCTCCAGTTCGGCAGCGGGCGGGGTCGGGCAGGCCAGCAAAGGCGTAGCAAGCAACAGACAGAACAGAAAAAGCGCGCGGATCATCAACATCCTCCATCTTTTGCCTCGTCATGCGGTTGCCGTGTCCGGAAAGCAAGCCATCATCGTGGCGTGACCCGATCTGTTCTGGCGAAACCCTGCCCATGCTTGCACCTTCCCGGTCATCCCGCTACACGCGCGGAAAAGCCTTCTGACAGCCCCCGGAGAGCCCATGTCCGAGATCGACTTAGACACTGCGCGCAAAGTGGCCCATCTGGCCCGGATTGCCGTCCCTGATGAAAACCTGCCCGCTTTGGCGCAGGAACTCAGCCAGATGCTCGACTTCATGGAGCAGTTGAACGAGGTCGATATCGACGGGGTGGATCCGATGACCTCGGTCACGCCGATGCGACTGAAACGGCGGCGCGATGGGGTCACGGATGGTGATCAGCAGGCGAAAATCCTGTCCAATGCGCCCGATGCGCGCGAAGGTTTCTTTGCTGTGCCGAAGGTGGTGGAATGAGCGCGCTGAACAGATTGACGATTACCGAAGCACGCGACTTGCTGCGCAAGGGTGAAGTGAGTGCAGTCGCGCTGACCGAAGCCTGCCTTGGTGCGATTCAAGGCGCGGGCAAGCTGAATGCGTTTGTCCATCACACGCCGGACCTGGCTCTGGAGCGGGCGAAGGCCGCAGATGCGCGGCTTGCAAGCGGCGATGCGCCAGCGATGTGCGGGATCCCTTTGGGCATCAAGGATCTGTTCTGCACGCAAGGTGTCGCCAGCCAGGCGGCCTCGCGCATCCTGGATGGCTTCAAGCCCCAATATGAATCCACTGTCTCAGCGCAGTTGCGCGATGCCGGCGCAGTGATTCTCGGCAAGCTGAACATGGACGAATTCGCCATGGGCTCCAGCAACGAGACCTCGGTCTATGGCAATGCCGTGAACCCTTGGAAAGTGGACGCGCGCGATCTGACACCGGGCGGGTCTTCGGGCGGCTCGGCTGCGGCTGTCGCGGCGGACCTCTGTCTGGCCGCGACCGGCACGGATACGGGCGGGTCAATCCGCCAGCCTGCGGCTTTTACTGGCACGGTCGGAATCAAGCCCACCTATGGGCGCTGCTCGCGCTGGGGGATCGTGGCCTTCGCCTCAAGCCTTGATCAGGCCGGGCCGATGACCAAGACCGTGCGCGATGCGGCGATCATGCTGGAAGCCATGTGCGGGCATGACCCGAAGGATTCGACCAGCGCTGACCTGCCCGTGCCGGATTTCGAGGCGCTGCTCACCGGCGATATCCGTGGCCAGAAAATCGGCATCCCGCGCGAATACCGTATGGAGGGCATGCCCGCCGAGATCGAGGCCCTCTGGGCACGCGGGGCCGAAATGCTGCGCGATGCGGGCGCCGAGATCGTCGATATCTCGCTGCCGCATACGAAATACGCGCTGCCCGCTTACTATGTGATTGCACCGGCTGAGGCGTCCTCGAATCTCGCGCGCTATGACGGGGTGCGCTACGGGCATCGCGCCAAGCTTGCGCTGGGCGACGGCATCACGCAGATGTATGAAAAGACCCGCGCCGAGGGTTTCGGGCATGAAGTCCAGCGCCGCGTGATGATCGGGACCTATGTGTTGTCCGCCGGCTTCTACGACGCCTATTACAACCGCGCGCGCAAGGTCCGGACATTGATCAAGCGCGATTTCGAGCAGGCTTTTGCCACTGGGATCGACGCGATCCTGACGCCAGCGACGCCCTCCAGCGCTTTCGGTCTGGGCGAGATGGCGGAAGCGGATCCCGTGCAGATGTATCTCAATGACGTTTTCACTGTGACGGTCAATCTGGCCGGGTTGCCGGGGATTGCCGTGCCTGCAGGGCTGGATGCGCAGGGCTTGCCGCTGGGATTGCAGCTGATCGGGCGGCCTTGGGAAGAAGCTGCGTTGCTCAACACAGCACAGGTTCTTGAAAGCGCTGCGGGTTTTGTTTCCAAGCCGGAGAAATGGTGGTAATATCAGTAGAAATGAGATGAGGCAGTGAGTAAGATGCGTGCGATTTCCGCCTTGGCATTGGTCGGGACACTGGGTTTCCTGAGCGCCTGTGAAACAGCCGCGCCCTATTCCAATATCATCGACACGACTGGGCGGGGTGTGGGCTTCAGCGATTACGCGCAATATCTGCGCGCGCAGGAAGAACTCTCGCGTATTCGTCGCGCGCAGGCCGCGCAGGCCCAAGCAATGCCCAGAACACAGGTTGCCTCTGCGCCTCAATCCGCACAATCAAGCACGATCGGACAAGAGGCGGTCGCGTCGGTCCGCTCTGCATCACCCTCTGCGCTGCCGCCCGGGCCCGGCATGCAGTCCGCGCCAGTGACCCAACAGGTTCTGCCGCCCGCCGCCTCGTCACAGGCGACCGCGCCGCTGGCTGCGCCCAACCAGACAGCGCCCAGCCAGACATCGCAGGCTTCCGCGCCTCAAGCCACCCCGGCCCCGGCGGCGACTGCCCCGTCTTCTGCAGCTGTCAGTGAGCAGGGTTTCACACCGCAGTCTTTTGGGACAGTGCAGCAGAATACTCTGGTCGAGCGCGATTTCGTCCCTCAAGTCCGCGTGTCAGAGGCTGAGCTGGCGCAAGGCGCGGGTGGGCCGAATCTTTTCGTTTATGCGCTCTCGACGCAGCATAATGTCGGCGATACGCGCTATAACCGCAACCATCCCCTGCGCTGGCGGCGCTGGGAAACGGCTTGTGCGCAATTTCCGAGCCAGGATCTTGCGCAGGAAGCCTTCCTTGCTGCAGGCGGCCCGGAAAATGATCCCAACAATCTGGACCCGGATGGGGACGGCTTTGCCTGCTGGTGGGACCCTGCGCCCTTCCGTCAGGCTGCACGCACTGCGCGGGCACGCGAGTAAGCGCGCAAAGCGCGCGCGCGGCGTTTGAACATGGAGTGGCATCCTTCGCCGAATTTCGGACCCCGGCGCGCGGGCCTGCGCCCTTCGATGATCGTACTGCATTACACTGGCATGCGCGGGGCAGAAGATGCGTTGGCGCGTTTGTGCGATCCGGCGGCAGAGGTTTCGGCGCATTACATGATCGGGACCTGTGGCAGGCTCTGGCAGATGGTGCCCGATGAGATGCGGGCCTGGCATGCAGGGGCAGGGGCTTGGCGCGGGTTGCAGGATATCAATTCGCGCTCGATCGGTGTTGAGCTGGTGAATTCAGGGACGCAGCCTTTCGCGCAGCCCCAGATGGAGCGATTAGAGCAGCTTCTGACATCTCTGATGCAGCGATGGCAGATCCCGGCACAGGCCGTGATTGCCCATTCCGACATGGCCCCGGACCGCAAGGACGACCCTGGTCCGAAATTCGATTGGCCGCGTCTGGCCCGGCAAGCTCTGGCCTTCTGGCCAGAGGGGTATGGCCCGGACCTGCCGCTTGCGCGCAGCCTAGACACGATAGGCTATCCGCCCGCAGCGGCAGAAAAACGGCTGCAAGCCTTTCGCGCGCGCTTCCTGCCCTTTGCCCAAGGCGATGAAAGCGCGCTTGACCGCCGCCGCGCAGCCTGCGTGGCAGCCGCGCTCTGAAACCGGGTCTGGTTTTCATCCTTGTTCAAATATCCGCGGGGGGACCAGCCCACAGGGCTGGTGGGGGCGGCAGCCCCCGCCTTGGACTTATCTGATCTGGCGCAGCGCACGCGACAAGTCGTCGTAGAGCGTCGCGCGTTCTTCAGGGCTCAGAAATGCACCCAGTTCCACCACACGCCCGGCCCCTTCAAGCGTCAGGTAATTCTCGACCCGGGCGCCTTTCTCGGTCAGGTTCAGACGCACCCAATAGGGATTGGCCTGCCAATGCTGTTCAGGCGCACGGGGGTTGATGCGCCGGATCTCGATATGCTCGCGTGTCAGTTGCATCTCTTCGCGCAGTCGCCGACGGTCCTGGCTGTTGCGTTGCAGCGCATACCACAGCCCCCAGAGCGCAAGCGCTGCAAAAGGCAGCAAGCCCCATAGCACAGGGGTTCCCAGGACGCCGATCATGGGCAGCGCCAGAAAGCCGGCGCTGATCGCGATCACGCGCGCAAAGCCCTGATTGCCCATCGACAGATTGGGGGTCAGCGACAGGTGGTATTCGGCATTCTCGGCCTTCGCCAAGGCGAAGGCCCCGGGTGTTGAACCCGGGGCCTGTGGTGTGATTTCCCAGTAAACGGGCATCCTGGGGCCGTGCGTCAGGCGCTGCCGGGTTTCGCTGCTTCCGGGATCAGCGGATCACGCTCGCCAACCCGTTGCTTGTCCCAGTCCTCGCGCTTTGGCAATTGCTCGAAAGTGTGCTCGGGCGGGGGTGAGGGCAGGGTCCATTCCAGCGTATCGGCATGCTCGTTCCAGTAGTTCTTCTCTGTCACGCGTGCACCATAGCGCAGCGTGTAGAACACGACCCCGATGAAGAACAGGAAGGACGCAAAGCTGATGAAGGCCCCGATCGAGCTGACATAGTTCCACAACGCATAGGCTTCCGGGTAGTCGATATAGCGCCGTGGCATGCCCTGACGGCCCAGGAAATGCTGCGGGAAGAAGGTGATATTCGCGCCGATGAACATCATCCAGAAATGCACCTTGCCCGCCCATTCCGGATACTGACGGCCCGACATCTTTCCCATCCAGTAATAGATGCCGGCAAAGAGCGCGAAGACGGCCCCCAATGACATCACATAATGGAAATGGGCTACGACATAATAAGTGTCATGGTAGATCCGGTCGATCGGTGCCTGGCTCAGGACCAGCCCGGTGACCCCGCCCACCGTGAACAGGAACAAGAAGCCAAAGGCCCAGAGCATGGGGGTCTCGAAGCTGACCGACCCTTTCCACATCGTCGCGATCCATGAGAAAATCTTGATCCCCGTCGGCACTGCGATCACCATGGTCGCCAGCATGAAATAGGTCTGCTGCGTGACCGACATGCCCACAGTGTACATATGGTGCGCCCAGACGATGAAGCCCAGCACTGCAATCGCGATCATTGCCCAGACCATCGGCAGATAGCCAAAGACCGGTTTGCGCGAGAAGGTCGCGATGATGTGGCTGATGATGCCAAAACCGGGGATGATGATGATATACACTTCCGGGTGTCCGAAGAACCACAGGATGTGCTGGTAGAGAATCGGGTCCCCACCCCCGGCCGGATCGAAGAAGGTGGTGCCAAAATTCCGGTCGGTCAGCAGCATGGTGATTGCCCCCGCCAGAACAGGCAGCGCCAGCAGGATCATCCAGGCTGTGATGAAGACCGACCATGCGAAAAGCGGCACTTTGAACAGGGTCATCCCGGGCGCACGCATGTTCAGGAAGGTCGTGATGATATTGATCGCACCCAGGATCGAAGACGCCCCGGACACATGCACTGCGAAAATCGCCAGATCCAGCGAGTAGCCGGATTCGCGCGTCGACAGGGGTGGATACAGCACCCAGCCGACCCCAGAGCCCAGCTGTCCATTACCCCCCGGTGAAAACACCGAAGCCACGGCGAGCGCCGAGCCTGCCACGAACAGCCAGTAGCTGAGATTGTTCAGACGCGGGAAGGCCATGTCCGGTGCACCGATATGCAGCGGCATGAAGTAGTTGCCAAAGCCACCGAACAGCGCCGGGATAAGCACGAAGAACATCATCAGGATGCCATGGGCCGTGACCAGAACATTCCAGATATGGCCATTGGGCGTGCACTCTTCCTGTGCGCGGAGGCTTGCCCCTTCCATGCACATATATTGAACGCCAGGTTCCATAAGCTCCATGCGCATGTAGACCGAAAAGGCCACTGCGATGAAGCCGACGATCCCGGCAGTGAAGAGGTAGAGGATCCCGATATCCTTGTGGTTCGTGGACATGAACCAGCGGGTGAAGAAGGACCGTGTGTCCTCGTGCCCGTGGTCATGGGTGGCTGCGTCGGCCATTGGCTACTCCAGTTCCCGGTTCCCGTTGCGATTTTCCGCAACTGTTCTTGTCGTATGCCGGATACGGCGAATCCGTCCGGCCCTGTGGCGTGACGACACGCTCCTCTCACAGAGCTGTGTCCCACAGTATACTTCGCTTTTAGGATGTGTCTTTTTGCAGAGCAATGCTCGAGTCGTCGCAGGCCGAATTTTTTTGATTCAGATCAAGCCAAGGGTGTTCTGGGCAAGGTGTCGAAGCCTGCTGGCCTGCGCTGTCTTGCGCCCCGGCCCCAAAGACCTGATGAAATGCCGTCATCAGCGCCAGGTCCACATCTTCCATCGTGACCGGCAGGCCCAGATCCACCAGCGATGTGACCCCATGTTCGTGGATGCCGCAAGGCACGATCCCGTCGAAATGGCTCAGATCCGGCTCGACATTGATCGAAAGCCCATGGAAGCTAACCCAGCGGCGCAATTTGATGCCAATGGCGGCGATCTTGTCCTCGCGCGGGCTGCCATCGGCCAGGGGGGGCTTGTCGGGGCGCGTGACCCAGACTCCGACCCGGCCCGCGCGGCGCTCACCTTGCACTCCGAATTCGGCCAGAGTCGCGATGACCCAGGCTTCCATCTGATACACGAAGCAGCGCACATCGCGCCCGCGCTGGTTCAGGTCAAGCATGGCATAGACCACGCGCTGGCCGGGACCGTGATAGGTGTATTGACCACCGCGTCCGGCATGAAAGACAGGAAAGCGGTCTGGTGCAGTCAAATCCGCCGGGTTGGCGCTGGTCCCGGCTGTGTAGAGCGGGGGGTGTTCCAGCAGCCAGATCGCCTCTCGGGCGGTGCCCGCGCTGATGGATGCGACGCGCGCTTCCATGTTTGCCAAGGTCTCGGCATAGTCTGACAGACCGAGCAGGACATTCCATTCCGGTGCGGGCATCTGTGGCATGGGGTCAGCCTTGCTTCTGGGGCAGCAATCCTGCGGCCCGAATGGAGGGCAAATGGCGTCGGCTGACCGGGATTTCCAGCCCAGCACGCATTTCAAGGCGCGCGCCATCGCCGCGCCGCTCGGCGCTCTGAACCTGCGCCAATGCTACCCAATGCGAGCGATGCACCTGCATCCCGCGCACAGGCGCAGTTTCGGCAATCGCATCGGCCAGCCGCATCAGCACCAATTCGCGGCCCGCGTCAGTGATCACCTCGACATAATGATCGGTCGCTGTCAGCGCGACAAGTGCCCCGCGCTTGTCGAGCGGCAGACGCTTGAGCAGGGCAGGCTGGTCAGACCCCTGTTCATCGCGCGGATGCGGATAGAGTGCACGCAGACCCAACACGATCCAGGACACGACAAAGGCTGCCAGACCGCCTGCACCGGCGAGATGTCGGGGACCGTCTTGTGCCCCGAGGAACGGCCACGACCAGATCCAGAGAAGTGCCAGCACCGCCAGCCCGATGATCCCCCCGCCGCGCAGGATTTGCAGGATCAGTGGCAAGCGGCTGCGCGCGTCCATGGGGTCGAGCAGCAGCAGCGTCACCGCGCTGCCCAGGGCGTAAGTTCCAAAGACTATGCCGCTCCAATAGATCAACCGGGGCAGAGTGGCGAGCGACTCGAAACTGCCAAATGGCCCGGACAGGCCCAGCGCAAGAGCGATTCCCGCCTGTGTGGCCAGCACAAAAGGCGCGCTCAGATGGGTCCGCAAGTCGCGCAGCGCGAATGACGATATGCGGTCGGTCACGAAGCCTCTCCGGTTGCTGGCGAAGTTGCGCTTGCTGGCGCAAGGCCGCTTCAGATCTGGTGTTAGCACATCGCAACGCAGCGGGCCAAGTCGGGCCGTTGCACAGATATCAGGACGCACCAGATGACCCTCGATCCCTTGCTCACATCCGCCCCGTTGATCCAATTTCACACCATCGCAGCGCTCATTGCCTTTGTTCTGGGTCCCGTGGCAATCCTGCGCCGACGTCGCGACCGGCTTCATCGCGTGATCGGGTATTCTTGGGTGACAGCCATGGCGGTAGCTGCCGCGACAGCGCTTGGTATTTCCGAGCTTCGCATGATCGGCCCGGTTTCGCCCATCCATGGCCTGTCTTTGCTGGTCGGGGTCGTGCTGTGGCGCGGGCTGCGTGCAATCCGGGCCGGGCGGGTCGTGGATCACGGGCGGATGATGGCCCAACTCTACATCTGGTCGATGGGGGTGGCCGGGCTGTTTACGCTTCTGCCGGGGCGGCGGATGCATCTGGTTTTGCTCGACGGGACAGGCTGGGCCGGATTTGGTGCGGCGGCCTGTTTGTTCGGGCTGGGCGCGCTTCTTCTTTGGCGCGCGCAGCCGGTCCAGCAGGGGCAGGATCACCCGCATTTTCCTCTTTTCAACGACAAAGCGAGTCGCTAGAAGAACCCGTACATGACGTGCGGTCGTGGCGGAATTGGTAGACGCGCAGCGTTGAGGTCGCTGTGGGGTAACTCCCGTGGAAGTTCGAGTCTTCTCGACCGCACCATGTCTTCCCCTTTATGGTTGTCCAAACCCTTTATGGTTGTCAAAGCGGCGTCGCAAACGCTACGCCAAGGCGCAGATACGGGTATGTTTCGAAGGAGAAATGCCCGTGTGTCTGTCGCTCTCCAGCATAAAGTCCTGAAATATATCTGCTATGCAGAAAATATAAGCGTATTCGCATCGATCCGGATCGTATTCCAGTTATTGGTTGCAATGCGAGGACGGCTTGGTTTTACTATCTACATCGCAAGAGCGGAATACCGCCGACATACAGGGAGATCAGCGTGGTCGCAGCACAGCAGCGCGACGGGTTCGTCGTATTTGACGGAGTTCAGAAGAGCTACGATGGGGAAACGCTGGTCGTCAAAGACCTCAACCTTTCGGTGTCGAAGGGTGAATTCCTCACCATGCTCGGGCCATCTGGGTCAGGCAAGACCACCTGTCTGATGATGCTGGCCGGATTCGAGACTGCGACCAATGGGGAGATCATGCTCGATGGGCGACCGATCAATTCGGTGCCACCCCATAAGCGCGGGATCGGAATGGTGTTCCAGAATTATGCGCTGTTCCCGCACATGACCGTCGGCGAAAATCTTGGCTTCCCGCTGGAAGTGCGCGGGCTGGGCAAGTCCGACCGTGAAAAGAAAATCATGCGCGCGCTCGACATGGTGCAGATGGGTGCCTTCGTGAACCGGCGTCCTGCACAGCTGTCCGGCGGCCAGCAACAGCGGATCGCACTGGCGCGGGCGCTGGTCTTCGAGCCGGAACTCGTTCTGATGGATGAACCGCTCGGCGCGCTGGACAAGCAGCTGCGCGAACATATGCAATTCGAGATCACCCGTCTGGCGCATGATCTTGGCATTACCACAGTTTATGTGACGCATGACCAGACCGAAGCGCTGACCATGTCGGATAACGTCGCCGTCTTCGATGACGGGCGGATTCAGCAGCTCGATCCGCCTGATGTGTTGTATGAAGAGCCGTGTAATAGTTTCGTGGCGCAATTCATCGGCGAGAACA
>SKSL01000145.1 GCA_007123015.1 Natronohydrobacter sp.
ACCGACAGACGGCCGCGATGTGGCATGCCGATGGCGATTTCCTTCAGACCCAGCGCGCCGCCGCGCTTGATGATCTGCTCCATCGCCGGGATCACCGCTTCCCCGCCATCAAGGCCGAAACGCTTGGTGCCCATGTATTTGACATGCAGGAATTTCTCGAAACCCTCGGCCTCGACCAGCTTGTTCAGGATCGCGCGGCGGCCTTGTTTGGTGAACTGGATTTCCTTGCCCAGACCTTCGATCCGCTCTTTCAGCCAGGACACTTGTTCGGGGTCCGAGATATGCATGAATTGCAGTGCAAATGTGCCGCAATAGGTGCGCTTCAGGATATCAATGATCTGGCGCAGGCTGGCGACTTCCAGACCCAGCACATTGTCGATGAAGATTGGTCGGTCCATATCGGCTTCGGTGAAGCCATAGGAAGCAGGTTCAAGCTCTGGATGGGGTTCTTCCTTGCGCATGCCCAGCGGATCGAGATCGGCGACCAGATGGCCCCGGATCCGGTAGGCGCGGATGATCATCAGCGCGCGCAAGCTGTCGATGACTGCAGCGCGGACCTGCGCATCCGACAGCGAAATCCCTTTCTCGGCGGCTTTCGCAGCGATCTTGTCACCTGCGGCCTTTTTCTCGGCTTCGGGTGCGGCGGGCCATTCGCTGGTCAGGGCGGATGTCAGTTCATCATTTGGTTGCTGCGGCCAGTCGCGCCGTGCCCAGCTTGGTCCCTGCGCCGCATGGGCGGCGTCCTGCGCGCCCTCGCCCAGCGTCCGGAAATATTCGGACCAGATGTCATCGACAGAAGACGGGTCCTGCGCATGTTTCGCCTGCAAGGCTTCGACATAGGCAGCGTTCTGACCTTCAAGGAAAGTCTCGCCTTGGATCGGTCTTGGGCTCTGTTCGTTCATTTAGGCACCTCTGTGACAGAGAGAAACGGGGTTCAAGTTTTCCGGCGCACGCGGGGTTCGGGTCCATACGCGTTGGCCCCTTGCTGGCTGGGGCGGGTCATCCACCAGACGATGACAAGCCCGGCAATGATCTGCGCAAGCGACAGCGCAAGCAGCAGGGCCGATTGCGCGCCGGTCATCATCGGCACGGTCTGGCCCTCTGCAAGCTGTCCCAGCACCTGCCGCCCGACAGATCCAGCGACAACGGCACTGAGGATCACAATCCCCGACGGGATCAGCACCCACCATCCGGGCTTGCCCGTATCCTGCAGGCGACGCCAGCCGACAGCCAGAAAGGGCAGGAAGATGACAATCTGGAAGATACGCGTCACGATGACACGATCCTCGCCGAAAAGGGCCAGATCAATCAGACCTGTGACGAAACCACCGGCGAAGACAAACAGGAAGAACCACCAGTAGTCGGGCCTTCGCGAACGCCCTGAAAACGTCAGGGCGTTCTGGAACCCACTTTTTACTGCATCTGCGAATGTCATCTTCGGCCCCCTCCCAGCGCCGATGCCGCGTTACTTGCCGATGGCTTTCAGCACGGCTTCGCCAAGTCCGGCGGGGCTATCGGCGACGATGATCCCGGCCGATTTCATGGCTTCGATCTTATCATCTGCGCCGCCTTTGCCACCAGCCACGATTGCGCCAGCATGGCCCATGCGGCGGCCCGGAGGCGCAGTGCGCCCTGCGATGAACCCGGCGCAAGGCTTGGAGCGCCCGCGCTTGGCTTCGTCCTTCAGGAATTGTGCCGCTTCTTCTTCGGCGCTGCCGCCGATTTCGCCGATCATGATGATCGATTCGGTTTCGTCATCAGCGAGGAACCATTCCAGCACATCGAGATGCTCGGTGCCCTTGATCGGATCGCCGCCAATGCCCACACAGGTTGACTGGCCCAGACCCACATCCGTGGTCTGCTTGACGGCCTCATAGGTCAGCGTGCCCGAGCGCGAGACCACGCCAACGGATCCGCGGCGGTGAATATGGCCGGGCATGATGCCGATCTTGCAGGCGTCAGGCGTGATGACACCGGGGCAGTTCGGGCCGATCAGGATCGATTTCGACCCTTCCAGTGCGCGCTTGACGCGCATCATGTCCAGAACCGGAATGCCTTCGGTGATGCAGACGATCAGTTCCATTTCGGCGTCGATGGCTTCCAGGATCGAGTCGGCAGCAAAAGGCGGCGGTACATAGATCACAGACGCATTCGCTTCGGTCTTGGCCTTGGCTTCATGCACCGAGTTGAAGACAGGCAGGTCCAAATGCGTGCTGCCGCCTTTGCCGGGCGTGACACCGCCCACCATCTGCGTGCCGTAAGCAATGGCCTGTTCGGAATGGAATGTGCCCTGGCTGCCGGTGAAGCCCTGGCAAATGACTTTGGTGTGTTTATCGACGAGAACGGCCATTGGCGTCTGAACTCCTGTGAATGGGGCGCGCCTTTCGCGGCGCAGATTGGGTGGTCAAGCTGTGGGTCAGGACCACAGACTTGAAAAGCGGGTGTGTTTTGGTGACGCTTTGCAAGCGTGTCAGAGGCGAGGCTTTACCTGATGTGGGACACGCGCGCGGTGCTTGGGCATTGTTTTCAATGCAGGGCCTTTCCAGTTGGTCTGACGCGCGCGTTCGCATCTTGTGTTCTCAGCCCTTCACCGCCTTGACGATTTTCTCGGCACCATCCTTCAGATTGTCCGCCGCGATGACGTTCAGACCTGAATTGCGGATGATATCCTTGCCCAGATCGACATTCGTGCCTTCCAGACGCACCACCAGCGGCACTTGCAGCCCGACTTCCTTCACAGCGGCAATCACACCTTCGGCGATGATGTCGCAGCGCATGATGCCACCGAAGATATTGACCAGAATACCCTTCACATTCGGATCCGAGGTGATGATCTTGAAGGCTTCGGTCACTTTTTCCTTGGTCGCGCCACCGCCCACATCAAGGAAGTTGGCGGGCTCTGCGCCGTAAAGCTTGATGATATCCATCGTCGCCATCGCCAGACCTGCACCATTGACCATGCAGCCGATTTCGCCATCCAGCGCGATATAGTTCAGATCGAATTTCGAGGCGGCGAGTTCCTTCGGATCCTCTTCCGTCTCATCGCGGAGTGCCAAAATCTCTGACTGGCGATAGAGCGCGTTGGAATCAAACCCCATCTTCGCATCAAGACATTTAAGATCACCCTTGTCGGTCACGATCAGCGGGTTGATCTCGACCATCTCGGCGTCACGCTCGACGAACAGCTTGTAGAGCTTGTTCAGCAGATCGACGCATTGCTTGACCTGCTTGCCTTCCAGCCCCAGTGCGAAGGCCACGCGGCGGCCATGGAAGCCCTGGATGCCCGATGCCGGGTCGATCGAGAAGGACAGGATTTTCTCGGGTGTGGACGCGGCCACTTCTTCGATATCCATGCCGCCTTCGGTCGAGCAGACGAAGCTGATGCGCGAGGACACGCGATCCACCAGCAGCGCAAGATAGAGCTCGCGCTCGATCTCGGACCCGTCTTCGATGTAAATGCGGTTGACCTGCTTGCCGGCCGGGCCGGTCTGATGTGTGACCAGCGTGCGGCCCAGCATGGCTTTCGCATGTTCTTCGGCTTCGGCGACGGATTTGGCCAGACGCACCCCGCCTTTTTCACCGGCCGAGGCTTCCTTGAAGCTGCCCTTGCCGCGACCGCCGGCATGGATCTGGGCCTTGACCACCCACAGAGGACCGTCCAATTCACCTGCGGCCGATTTCGCTTCTTCTGCCTTGTAGACGATGCGACCATCCGAGACTGGAACCCCGTAAGAGCGCAGCAGCCCTTTGGCCTGATATTCGTGAATGTTCATTGAACTGTCCCGTTTCTGTCATAGCTTTCGTCTCGTGCATGTCAGACTGGGCGCGAAAAACAACGGTATTTTGCCAAAAATTAGGGCTTTCAGCGAAAAATCGGAATTATGTGATCACAGTTTTCGGGGCTGTGATCACAAATTTTCAACTCGTTGACGGCAGCCTGTCATTGTGATCGCAAACATCCGTTTCATGCAAAAGGCCGCACTTGCCAGTGCGGCCTTTGAAAGGGTTGAGTCGCAGCATTGCTCAGCTCAGGGAATTGTCGATCCCCTTGCACGCTTCGACCAGGCCGCGCACAGCATCCACGGATTTGTCGAACATGACCTGTTCGTCTTTGGTCATCTTGATGTCCACGACCTTTTCAACGCCATTCGCGCCGATAATGGTCGGCACACCGACATACATGCCTTTCAGGCCGAATTCACCATCGCACCAAGCTGCGCAAGGAAGCAGGCGACGCTGATCCTTCAAGTAAGCCTCTGCCATCTCGATTGCGCTGGTGGCAGGAGCGTAGAAAGCAGAGCCCGTTTTCAGCAGGCCCACGATTTCTGCCCCACCATCACGCGTGCGCTGCACGATCGCCTCGAGCCGGTCCTTGCTGGTCCAGCCCATCTCGACCAGATCAGGCAGCGGGATGCCGGCGACAGTCGAATAGCGCACCAAGGGCACCATCGTGTCGCCATGCCCGCCCAGCACAAAGGCCGTGACGTCGCGCATCGAGACATTGAATTCGAGCGACAGGAAATGCCGGAAGCGTGCCGAGTCGAGCACCCCCGCCATCCCCACGACCTTGTTATGTGGCAGCTTCGAGAATTCGCGCAGCGCCCAGACCATCGCATCAAGCGGGTTGGTGATGCAGATCACAAACGCATCGGGGGCATGGGCGGCAATGCCCTCGCCCACCGATTTCATCACTTTCAGGTTGATGCCCAGCAGGTCATCACGGCTCATTCCCGGTTTGCGCGCGACACCGGCAGTCACAATGCAGACATCCGCACCGGCAATATCGGCATAATCATTTGTGCCCTTGAAGCGGCCATCAAAGCCCTCGGAAGGGCCGGATTCAGCAATGTCGAGCGCCTTGCCCTGCGGCGTGCCTTCAGCGATATCAAACAGAATGACATCGCCGAGTTCCTTGATGGCGGCCAGATGGGCAAGCGTGCCGCCAATCTGTCCCGCGCCGATCAGTGCTATCTTGGGTCTGGCCATCAGTGATCTCCGGATCTTTAGGGTATGACGCGATGTGCCTAGTGCCTGCACGCTCCTATTGCAAGGGGATCACGGTTGAGTGAACCGTGGTAGCGCAGACATCTCATATGGCTCTTGCCCAAGGCCACCTCGCAGGGCTGTGGATCGTGGAATGCGTTGGCGAAACGAGAAACTGTTGACCAAATGAGGCGCTTCAGAAGCAAAAGCAGTGCTGCGCCGCCAAAACCGATTGATTGTCTGGCCCATATTCTGTTTCGATTTCGCGGTTAACAAGGCAGGCTACCTGTGTGATTGCATCTTGCAGCGTCCGAGAGGTCAGACAGCAAGTGCATCTTGC
>SKSL01000076.1 GCA_007123015.1 Natronohydrobacter sp.
CGCTCAAAAGCTCCAGCACAAGCGCCCGGAGATCGGCGTCTGAAAGATCATCAAGAGGGTGAAATGGGTGCTTCGACATGCACCGATCCAGTCAGAAAACTGCCAGCTTGAACAGCCCCCCCCGGCCCCACCGAGTCAATAGGACGCACCCTCACCCAACAACTTCGCCCGGGGTTTTGCCCCTGTTACGCCGCAGGTTATAGGATTCGAATAAAATACCCTCCGCGCTGCCTGATGATGGGTCAGCCACGCAGGATCAACTGCCGCGCAGCCTTGATCGCAGCGAATTCGCTGCGCATCTTGTGCCGCAAGCGATGTATCCAGACAACTGGACGTGACACCAGATCAATCCACCACAGACGCCGCGCCAGAGCTTGGGTGGCCGTCCAGACCTGCGCAGAACCATACGCCCGGTAGCTGTCCAGAGCGGGTGCGGCGAATACCGACTCTGGGCCATCGGTCGTGAAAACCGAATGCAGCATCAGATAGAGATCGCGCGCCTGATCCTGCGGCTGGGCGTTCAACTTTGCCCCGGCCTCGAGGTCAAGAAATGTGACATTTTCTCCGTCCCAACAAATATCACGGAGCGACGGACGCCCATGCGCCAACCCCAAGGCGTGCAAATCCGCCAAAGCCGCGCCCAGCCTGCGCATCAGGACAGGGTCCGCCTGATGATCATAGATCAGCGCTTGCACCGGTGTGCCATGATCCTGAAGCGCCACGCGACTGCTGTCTTGCGCGATGATCCGGGCAACCGACGCCCCACGCTGCGCAAAGGTCTGCAAGAGCTCAACCTCACGATCAAAGGCGACTTGCGGATCACCCTTGAACAGGCGCAGCCGCAAGCTGTCATGATGCTCGGCCATCTTGACGAAATAGGGCGCGCCCTGCACCGTGATGCGTGTCAGACGTTTGTCGGGCAGCGCGCGCATCTTTGCCAATACCTGTGCGGTAATGTCTGCCCCTTCTTCTGCAACCTGCATCTCACGGCTCGAAACTGCTTCTGGATCATGGCATTATGGCCGCTATCATCAGCGAAGGCCAGTGACCGCCCACCACTTCACGCGAAGGAGACAAGATGAACACGCCGCTTCTGCTTGTGCTGATCGGTCTGGCCGGGGGTGTCGGCAGCATCGCGCGCGTCGTCTTGTCAGGCTGGATCGCAGAGCGTCGCGGGGCCGAATTCGGCATCTGGATCGTGAATCTTTCCGGCAGCCTTGCCATAGGTTTGGCCTTTGGGTTCTGGACCGCGCGCGGCGGGACAGCCAGTGATTGGCAACTGCTGATGGTGACAATGGGCTTTCTGGGGGGATTCACCACAGTTTCGACTTTCGCAGTGCAAGTCCTTGAACTTAAGAAGAAGAATGCCGTCGGGCAGGCACAGGTTCTGGCCTTCGGCTCAATCCTGACTTGCCCGATCTGCGCCTTTGTCGGGGTTATGATCGGCGCGACGCTGGGGGCGGCTGCATGAGCCCCTCGCGGATCTGGGTTGCCGTCGGTCTTGGTGGTGCATTTGGCACAGGGCTGCGCGCCGCGATCAGCCTGATGGCACTCAACCTGATGCCACAGGGCGTTTATTTTGCGACATTGCTTGCAAATTGCCTTGGTGCCGCTCTGATCGGCTATCTCTCGACGCGCCCGCTTTCGGCCTGGGCCAAGGGCTTCTGGATGGCAGGTTTCTGCGGTGGTTTTACCACATTTTCGATGTTCTCGCTCGAAATCGTGCTGCTTCTGAATCAGGCCGCCAGCTGGGCACTTGCCTATGCCAGCATCTCGCTGGTGCTTTGGCTCCTGTCGGTCTGGGGCGGCTGGCGGCTGGGGCAGGCTTAGATATTATCAACCTGCGGCATGCCCATGACGTGATAGCCGCCATCGACATGGATGATCTCACCTGTGGTATGCGCGCCGTAATCCGAGGCCAGATAGACAGCAGTGCCGCCGACACTATCCAGCGTGGCGTTGGTGCGCAGTGGCGCATTGGCTTGCGCATGGCGGAAGGTCTTGCGCGCGCCACCAATAGCCGCACCCGCTAGCGTTTTCATAGGGCCGGGGCTGATCGCATTCACGCGGATGCCGTCGGGGCCAAGGTCATTGGCCAGATAACGGACCGAGGATTCCAGCGCCGCTTTCGCCACGCCCATGACATTATAGAAGGGCGTGACAGTGTTCGACCCTTGGAAGGTCAGGGTCAGCAGCGTGCCGCCCTTGGGCATCAGTTCTGACGCGCGGCGGCCAAGATCAATGAAGCTGTAACAGGAAATTTCCAGCGAGCGTGCGAAATTGGCGCGGCTGGTATCGCGGAAACGGCCTGTCAGTTCGGCCTTGTCGGAAAAGGCGATGGCATGGACCAGGAAATCCATGCTGCCCCAGCGCGATTTCAACGCCTCGAAAGCCCCGTCGAGCGACGCTTCATCAGTCACATCCACATCCAGCAGCAGGTCTGATCCGAGCGACGCGGCCAGCGGTTCGACTCGCTTCCCGAAGGCTTCACCCTGATAGCTGAAGGCCAGTTCCGCCCCCTGATCGGCCATCGCTTTCGCGATGCCCCAAGCGATGGAGCGCTCATTGGCCACGCCCATGACCAGCCCGCGTTTGCCTGCCATCAAGCCTGTCATGCTCGTCCCCTCAGTCGCGATACGCGCTCATGATGAGCGTTGCATTGGTGCCGCCGAAACCGAAACTGTTCGACAGGACCGAGTCAAGCGCGACATTCTCGACCAGTTTGGTGGCGATTTCACCCTCGCGGATCGCGGGGTCCAGTTCGGTGACATTGGCCGAAGCCGCGATGAAATTGCCCTGCATCATCAGCAGACTGTAAATCGCTTCCTGCACCCCGGTCGCACCAAGCGAATGGCCGGTCAGCGATTTGGTCGAGGAAATGGGCGGTACATTCCCTTCGCCCCAGATGCGGCGGATCGCTTCGACCTCTGTCACGTCACCAGCAGGCGTCGAAGTGCCATGCGCGTTGATATAGCTGACCTTGCGCCCTTCAGGCAGCGTATCGAGTGCCAGTCGCATCGACCGCTCGCCACCTTCGCCCGAAGGAGCGACCATGTCGTGCCCGTCAGAGGTCGCGCCGTACCCGGTCACTTCCGCGTAGATCTTGGCCCCGCGCGCTTTGGCGTGTTCCAGGTCTTCCAGCACCAGCACGCCTCCGCCGCCGCCGATCACGAAACCATCGCGGGTCGCGTCAAAGGCGCGGGCGGCGGTTTCCGGTGCGTCATTGTATTTGGATGACATCGCGCCCATCGCATCAAACAGGCAGGACAAGGTCCAGTCCAGTTCTTCGCCCCCACCTGCAAAGATGATGTCCTGCTTGCCCATCTGGATCAGTTCTGCCGCATTGCCGATGCAATGCGCCGATGTCGAGCAGGCGGATGTGATCGAATAGTTCACGCCCTTGATCTTGAAGGGCGTCGCCAGACAGGCGGAATTGGTCGAGGACATGCAACGCGTGACCATGAACGGGCCCATACGCTTGGGGCTGCCCTTCTCGACCACGATTCTATGCGCCTGAAACAGATTCGAGGTGGACGGCCCGCCCGATCCCATGATCAACCCCGTGCGCGGGTTCGAGATGTCAGCCTCTTCCAGCCCCGCATCGGCAATCGCCTGTTCCATCGACAGGAAGTTATAGGCCGCGCCCGGCCCCATGAAGCGCAGGTTGCGCTTGTCGATATGGTCTTCAAGAACGATCTGCGGCTTGCCATAGACCTGACTGCGGAAACCATGTTCGGCATGTTCCGGCGCAAAGACGATGCCCGAGCGGCCCGCGCGGAGGCTGTCCGACACCTCTGCGGCGGAATTTCCGATGGGCGAAATGATCCCCAGTCCAGTGATGACAACGCGACGCATGGTCCCTCCCGAAAAATGTCGTGCCTGTCTAGGCGAGTGTGCGCGGCGGGGCAAGGGTCTTGGACAAGCGCGCGCTTGCTGCGTTTACGGCATTTTGACTGTCAGGCTGAATTAACACTTGATGCAATTCTAAATGTAAGGCAAAGTTTACATCATGAGTGACCTGAGTCTTGAAACCCGCCCTTCCCCTTCCGGTCTGCCGCAGCCGCGCGCGATGCTGGAACTGATCAAGCCGATCACATGGTTTCCGCCGATGTGGGCCTATCTTTGTGGCATCATCTCGGTCGGTGTCTGGCCCGAAAGCTGGGCGCTGGTGGTCTTGGGCGTATTGCTCGCAGGCCCTATCGTCTGTGGCATGTCACAGGCGGCGAATGACTGGTGCGACCGCCATGTAGACGCGATCAACGAACCCTACCGGCCCATCCCGTCGGGCCGCATTCCGGGGCGCTGGGGGCTTTATATCGCGCTGATCATGTCGGCTTTCGCGTTGCTTGTCGGCTGGCAGCTTGGGCCGTGGGGCTTTGGCGCGACCGTTCTGGGCGTGCTGGCGGCTTGGGCCTATTCGGCAGAACCCATCCGCGCCAAGCGCTCGGGCTGGTGGGGTCCGGGTCTGGTGGGACTGAGCTACGAATCCCTGCCCTGGTTCACGGGTGCGGCTGTCATCGCCGCTGGCGCGCCAAGCTTCGAGATCGTGGCGATTGCCGTGCTCTATGGTCTGGGCGCGCATGGCATCATGACGATCAATGATTTCAAAGCGATCGAGGGCGACCGGCAAATGGGGCTGCGCTCGCTGCCTGTCACGCTTGGCCCGGTCGATGCTGCCACAGTCGCAGGCACTGTGATGGTGCTGGCGCAACTTGTCGTGGTGTTTTTGCTGCTGATCTGGGGCGCGCCGATCCATGCGGGCATCATCGCACTGGGGATCGGCGTGCAGATCTGGGCGTTGGGACGCTGGCGGCAGGATCCGGCCAAGCTGGCACCGTGGTTCAATGGCACGGGCGTCGGGCCCTATGTGCTGGGCATGATGGTTGCAGCCTTCGCCCTGCGGGGGATTGTCGGATGAGCCTGAGCTGGGCACAGATCTTCCGCCTTGGGCTGGTGCAAGCCTGTCTGGGCGCGATTGTCGTGCTGATGACCTCGACGCTGAACCGGCTGATGGTGGTGGAACTGGCCCTGCCTGTGGTGCTGCCGGGCTTTCTGGTCGCCCTTCATTACGGGGTGCAGATCACCCGCCCCAATTGGGGGCATCTGGCTGATCAGGGCGGCAACCGCACGCGCTGGATCATCGCAGGCATGGCGCTGCTGGCCCTGGGCGGCATGGGCGCGGCTCTGGCCATTCCGCTGCTCGAAAGTCATTTCGGGCTTGGTCTGGTGCTGTCCTTGGTGGCCTATGCCGTTATCGGTCTGGGCGTGGGCGCATCGGGCACCTCGCTTCTGGCGCTTCTGGCCACTGCCACTGCGGA
>SKSL01000148.1 GCA_007123015.1 Natronohydrobacter sp.
GGTTTCGAAGCTGATCTTGATCGAAATCAAGGTGGTTGGGGTCATTTCCGAACACCGTTTCCAGTAAGACGCGCTTCAAGGCGCGCATGTCAGCGAGGAGAACAGATGACGCGTTACAACATGAAATCGACAATCCTTCCGCTTGCGGGGGCAGTATTGATCGGCATGGCCGGGATGGCCGCGGCCGATGAGGACGATCTGCAATTCTACATCGACACGTTCGAGCCCCTGCCGGCCCTGCCACCCATCCCGGCCGATAACAGCATGACCCCCGAGAAGATTGCGCTCGGCAAGATGCTATTCTTCGAGCCGCGGATTTCGGCCAGCGGGACGATCAGCTGCGCGACCTGCCACAATCCGGCGCTTGGTTGGACTGACCGTATTCCGCGCTCGGTCGGGCATGATGGACAAGTCGGGCTGCGCAACACACCCACAGTGCTGAATTCCGGCTTTCTGGGGGCTCAGTTCTGGGACGGGCGCGAGCCGGATCTCGAAGGACAGGCTCTGGGCCCGATCGAGGCCGCCGACGAGATGGCGATGAACCTTGATGAGGCGATCGCGCAGCTCAACGAGTTCGAAGAGTATAACCAGCATTTCCGCGCGGCCTTCCCGGAACGGGATGGTGAGATCACGGGCGAAGATATGGCCATGGCGCTTGCGACCTTCCAGCGCACGCTGAACACGCCGAATTCGCCCTTCGATCGCTTCCTGCGCGGGGACCGTCAGGCGATGACCGCGGATCAGGTCGAGGGCATGAAGCTGTTTGTTGATAACGGCTGTGTGGCCTGTCACAATGGTCCGGCCTTGACCGACAGCAATTTCTACCAGTTCGAGCTTCCTGGGCCGACCGATGAAGGCCGTTTTGTCGTCACTGGGGATGAAGCGGACCGGAACCACTTTCGCACGCCCACGCTGCGCAATGTGGCCGTCACTTACCCCTATTTCCACAACGGCAGCATCGCGGATCTGGGCGAGGCCATCAACCTGATGGGCCAACAGATGCTGGGCGCCGAGTTCGAGGATGATGAGCTCGATCAGCTGGTGGCGTTCATGCATGCGCTTACTGGCGAAATGCCGCAGGTCATGCCCCCGGCACTGCCCTGATATTGTCACCGATCCAGCCCGCTTTCTGGCGGGCTGGACCCTGCTTCAAGGCGTCAAATGCCCCGATACCGCTTCCCTGAACCGCCGGGCCGACTGATCACTCCGCGCGAATATCTTATGCCGCGGCGGACCTTGCTGGCCGGGTTGGGTGCCGCAGGTCTTGCGATGGGCGCGCCGCAGCTTTTGCGCGCCAAGACGCTTTCCGCCCAGCCCTGGCCCGACTCGACCGACGAGACGCTCACCAGTCGCGAGGTTGCGACGGGCTACAATAACTTCTTCGAATTCGGCACCTCGAAAAGCGACCCGGCCGCGCAGGCGCACCGCCTGCAGACTGACCCCTGGACCATCGCGGTCAGCGGCCGCGTTCATGCCCCCGGTGAAATCGGCATGGAGGATATCCTGTCGGGCTTTGACCTGGAAGAACGCATCTACAGGCTGCGCTGCGTCGAGGGCTGGTCAAAGGTGATCCCCTGGATCGGCTTTCCGCTGAAGGACCTGCTGGCGCGGTTCGATCCGACCTCGGATGCGCGATATGTCGAATTCGAGACGCTCCATGACCCCGAGCAGATGCCCAATCAGACAGGGGATGATATCGACTGGCCCTACCGCGAGGGGCTGCGGATGGACGAAGCGATGCACCCGCTCACCTTGCTGGCTGTCGGCATGTATGGCGAGATGCTGCCCAATCAATGCGGCGCGCCGATCCGGCTGGTGGTGCCGTGGAAATACGGCTTCAAGTCGATCAAGTCGATTGTCCACATCCGCGTTGCCTCGGAACGCCCGGTATCCAGCTGGGAAGCCCGCGCCCCGCGCGAATATGGCTTCTATGCCAATGTAAACCCCGAAGTCCGGCACCCGCGCTGGCATCAGGCCACCGAGCGGCGGCTGCATGATGGCGGCCGCATCGCGACCGCGAAGTTCAATGGCTACGGTGAACAGGTCGCGCATCTCTATGACGACATGGACCTGTTCGAGCATTTCTGATGCGTCGTGCGATCTACTGGACGGCAGCACTTGGCGGCGGTCTGCCAGGGCTATGGCTGTGGTGGCAGTATCAGATCGGCGCGCTGGGTGTGATGCCGCATGAAGTTCTGCTGCATCAGACCGGGCGTTTCGGGCTGATGTTCCTGATGGGCACGCTGGCTATCGGATTCGCGCATTTCCTGACCGGTTGGGGCATGCTTTTCATAGCCCGACGCCCGCTTGGTGTCTGGACGTTCGTCTACGCACTGTCGCATGCGCTGATCTGGGGCTGGTTCGACCAGTCCGGGATATTCGCCTTCATGCGCATGGAGATCATGGAAATGCGGCATGTGCAGCTAGGCCTTACGGCACTGGTGCTCATGGCACCGCTTGCGCTGACCTCTTTCAACCTGGCCCAGCGCTTGATGACGTTGCGGCGTTGGAAACGGTTGCACTGGCTTACCTGGCCTGCGGCGGTTCTTGCCCTTGTTCACACCTGGAGTGTGGCGCGCTTCGAGGCGCCGCTTGTCACGGCGATGGGGGCTGTGCTGGTGCTGATGATGGCCACAAGGCTGTTCACCTTGGTACGAAACCGTCCGGAACCATAGCAGTCCCAACCCGATCCATGATTTCAGAGCGTTGTGCCCCCTTGAATGGCTGGCACTTGAGAGAAATTCCATTTCCAGCTTGACGGCTTGAAAAAGGGTGCAAAGCCTGTATCGCAGAGCTTAGCAGTCTGTGTTGGCGTTGCCCTGGTCACTACGACGCTTAATTCAGGTGCAAACATCGCACAAGTCAGCGCGAAATCATCTTCAGCCGTATGATCGCGCAAAGAAAAACCCCGGCGCGAAGGCCGGGGTGTTCGGTGTCCGTCTGTGAGGACGCTTATGCGGCCCCGGCCAGATCGCGCAGCACATAATGCAGCACGCCGCCATGTTCCACATATTCCTTCTCGATGGCAGTATCGATCCGGCATTTCAGCATGATCGTCTTTTCAGTACCATCGGCATATGTGATCGCGCAGGGCACTTCCGAGAGCGGCCTCAAGTCGCCTTCAAGCCCGGTGATCGAGACTGTTTCATCCCCCGTCAGGCCAAGGGATTTCCGTGTTTCGCCGCCCGTGAATTCAAACGGGATCACGCCCATGCCCACCAGATTCGAGCGGTGGATACGCTCGAAGCTTTCGGCGATCACGGCCTTGACGCCCAGCAGATTGGTGCCTTTGGCCGCCCAGTCACGCGATGAGCCCGCGCCATATTCCTTGCCGCCGAAGATGACCAGCGGCACACCCGCTTCCTGATAGGCCATCGCCGCGTCATAGATCGAGGTCTGCTGGCCATCGGGGCCCTTGGTATAGCCGCCCTCGACGCCTTCCAGCATCTCGTTCTTGATGCGGATATTGGCAAAGGTGCCGCGCATCATCACTTCATGGTTGCCGCGGCGCGAGCCGTAGCTGTTGAACTCGCGCACCGGGACCTGACGCTCTTCCAGATACTTGCCCGCAGGCGTGGTCTGCTTGAAGCTGCCTGCCGGGCTGATGTGGTCCGTGGTGATCATGTCGCCCAGAATGGCCAGCACGCGCGCCCCTTTCAGGTCGCTGATCACGCCGGGATCTTTCGACATGCCACGGAAATAGGGCGGGTTCTGGATATAGGTCGAGCTGGACGGCCAGTCATAGGTTTCGGCCTCTGTGATCTCGACGCCCTGCCATTTGTCATCGCCCTTGAAGACATCCGCGTATTTCGACTGGAAGGCTTCGCGGGTGACAGTCTGTTCGACCAGTTCTGCGACTTCCTGCGCTGTGGGCCAGATGTCTTTCAGGTAGACATCCTTGCCCTCTGGGGTCTGCGCGATGGGGTCGCGGGTGATGTCGATATTCATGTCACCGGCAAGTGCATAGGCCACGACCAGCGGCGGCGAGGCCAGATAATTGGCGCGCACATCCGGCGAGATGCGGCCCTCGAAGTTGCGGTTGCCCGAGAGCACCGAGGTCGCGATCAGGTCGTTTTCGTTGATCGCTTTCGAGATCTCTTCCTGCAGGGGGCCAGAGTTGCCGATGCAGGTTGTGCAGCCATAGCCCACCAGGTTGAAGCCGATCGCGTCCAGATCCTCTTGCAGCTCGGCCGCTTCCAGATAGGCGGACACGACCTGAGAGCCGGGCGCGAGCGAGGTCTTGACCCAGGGCTTGCGGGTCAGACCCAGCGCGCGGGCCTTGCGGGCGACCAGACCGGCGCCGATCATCACATAGGGGTTCGAGGTGTTTGTGCAGGACGTGATCGAGGCGATCACAACCGAACCATCGCGCAGGGTATAGTCCTCGCCTTCGACCGAGGCGCTCTTGCGCGGGTCCGGGGCCGCAGTCGGGGCCGGGCCTTCGGCAGCCATATCGGCCGCTTCCAGATCAGCCGCAACACCGCGATATTCGTTCACGACCTTGAGGAAGTTCTGAGCGGCCTGATCGAGCGGGGTGTGGTCCTGCGGGCGCTTGGGGCCAGAGATGGCCGGGACGACGGTGGACATGTCCAGTTCCAGCGTGTCCGTGTAGATCGGCGCATAATCCGGGCCGCGCCAGAAGCCGTTCTCCTTGGCGTAAGCCTCGACCAGCGCGACGCGGGCCTCGTCGCGACCAGTGCCGCGCAGGTAGCGCAGGGTTTCATCGTCGATCGGGAAGAAGCCGCAGGTGGCACCATATTCGGGGGCCATGTTGGCAATGGTTGCGCGATCCGCAAGCGGCAGCTTGTCCAGACCCGGCCCATAGAATTCGACGAATTTCCCGACCACGCCCTTGGCGCGCAGCATCTGCACCACTTTCAGCACCAGATCGGTGCCCGTGGTGCCTTCAACCATGGCGCCGGTCAGCTTGAAGCCCACGACTTCGGGAATGAGCATGGAAATCGGCTGACCGAGCATCGCGGCCTCGGCCTCGATCCCGCCAACGCCCCAACCGAGCACGGCCATGCCATTGACCATGGTCGTGTGGCTGTCCGTACCGACCAGCGTATCCGGGTAGGCGACAGTTTCGCCATTCTGATCTTCATCGGTCCAGACCGTCTGCGCCAGATATTCCAGGTTCACCTGATGGCAGATGCCGGTGCCCGGCGGCACCACGCGGAAATTGTTGAACGCGCCCTGACCCCATTTCAGGAAGGTGTAGCGCTCCATGTTGCGCTCATATTCGCGGTCCACATTCATCTGGAAGGCGCGCGGATTGCCGAATTCGTCGATCA
>SKSL01000021.1 GCA_007123015.1 Natronohydrobacter sp.
ATGCCCAAGGCTACGGCCCCGACCGCATCATCATCGACCCCTCGGTCGTGCGTGGCCTCGGCTACTATACTGGCCCGGTCTATGAGGCTGAACTGACCTTCGAGATCACCGACGAAAAAGGCCGTCCGCGTCAGTTTGGCAGCGTGGCAGGTGGCGGGCGCTATGATGATCTGGTCAAGCGCTTCACGGGCCAAGCCGTGCCTGCAACTGGCGTCAGCATCGGGGTGGACCGCTTGCTGGCCGCCCTCGCCGCGAAGGGTCGCCTCGACACCAGTGCGCAAGGCCCCGTCGTTGTGACCGTCATGGACCGCACCCGCATGGCCGATTACATGAGCATGGTCAACGAGTTGCGCGAAGCTGGCATCCGCGCCGAGATGTATCTGGGCAACCCGAAGAATTTCGGCAACCAGTTGAAATACGCCGACAAACGCCAAAGCCCGGTCGCGATCATTCAGGGCGAGGATGAGGCCGCGCGCGATGTGGTGCAGGTGAAAGACCTGATCCTCGGGGCAAAACTCGCGCAGGATGCGACATTGGAAGAATGGAAATCCCAGCCCGCGCAGGTGGAAGTGCCGCGCGCGGACCTCGTGGCCACAGTGCGCGAGATCATGGGGCGGCACGGATGACAGGGGCCGAGGCGCTGGCCGCCACACTTCTGACGGAAATGCAGGCGGCGGGCGCTGTGCCGGTCGCCGCCGATATCCTGCAACCGGCGGAAACGCTGCTCGACCTGTACGGCGAGGATATTCGCGCGCGCGCCTATGTCACCCATGATCCGGTCCTTGGCGAAATGATGCTGCGCCCGGATTTCACAGTCCCTGTGGTGCAAGCACATATGCGGGGCGGCGCAGAACCTGCGCGCTACTGCTATGCGGGTCCTGTTTTTCGCAAACAGGACGGGCGGCGGGCACGGGAATATCTGCAAGTGGGCTATGAGCTGTTCGCCCGCGACGATCCGGCGCGCGCGGATGCGGAAGTCTTCGCGCTGTTTTCGCGGCTTTTGGAAGGCAAGGAACTGCGCCCGGTTACTGGCGATATCGGTATTCTGAAAGCGGCTGTGTCGGGGCTGGAAACCAGCATAGCGCGCAAATCCGCATTGATGCGCCATATCTGGCACCCCAAGCGCTTTCGCGCATTGCTGGAGCGTATGGGCGGGCAAGGGCCGCTGGCCGAAGCACGGGCGGAACTGGTATCAAATCTGCGTGCGGCGCGTGCCGAAGCCCTGATCGCGGAGGCCGGGCAAATGGTCGGTCTGCGCAGCGCAGATGAAATCGGTGCGCGTATTGCCACCTTGTTACGTGACGCCGAAGCACCGCCCATCCCACGCGAACAGGTCCAGGCGGTGGAGCGGCTGTTGTCGCTCGCAGCACCCGCGCGGGCGGCGCTTGGGGGTATGCGCGCGCAGGGCTGGGCGGCGCTTGCGCCCGCGCTGGCCCCGGCGCTCGACAGGCTTGAAGCGCGGCTTGAAGCGCTGGATGCAGCGGGGATCGACACTGCGCATCTGCCCTTCGAGGCCAGCTTCGGGCGTATCACGATGGAATATTACGACGGGTTCGTCTTCGGCTTCCTGCCCGCGCGCGAAGACCTGCCGCCCGTGGCGACCGGCGGGCGCTATGATGCGCTGACGGCGGTGCTCGGGCAGGGGCAGGCGATCCCGGCGGTGGGCGGCGTGATCCGCCCGGCTCTGCTGGAGGCGCTGACATGAGCCTGAAGCTCGGTGTGCCGTCCAAGGGGCGGCTGATGGAAAAGACTTTTGAATGGTTCGCGGAACGCGGTGTCCAGATGGCCCGCACAGGCGCGGCGCGGGAATACGCGGGCACTGTCGAGGGTGTCGAGGGTGTCGAGCTGGTCCTGCTCTCGGCCAGTGAAATCCCGCGCGAATTGGCGGCAGGGCGCATCCATCTGGGTGTCACTGGATCCGATCTGGTGCGCGAGACACTGGCCGATTGGCCGTCGCAGGTCTGGGAATTGCTGCCGATGGGCTTCGGCCATGCGGATTTGATCATTGCTGTACCGAAGGTCTGGGTTGATGTCGATACGCTCGATGATCTGGACGCTGTGGCGGCGGCCTTTCGCGCGGAACATGGGTTCCGGCTGCGGATCGCCACGAAATATCACCGGCTGGTTCGGGATTATCTGCGCGCGCATGGGGTCGCGGACTATCAGCTTGTGGATAGTCAGGGCGCGACCGAGGGCACCATCCGCAACCTGACGGCTGAAGCCGTGGCCGACATCACCTCGACTGGCGAGACGCTGCGCGCGAACCACCTGAAAATCCTGCGCGACGCGCCGGTGCATTGCTCGCAGGCCACGCTTTTTGCCGCGCGGGCGGCGGATTGGTCGGGCACGACACCTGCGATGCGCGCGCTGGCAGCGCAACTGGGTGTTGCCGTGCCGGAGGGCCTGACCGGCGTCTGAGCCGATCAGGCTTATTTCCGCCCGATTTTCGCGCTATGCTAGATTAAAACCGAGCAGGCGTGTGACATGAAAGTCGAAAGCTTCGACAGCCCCGAGAAACCCGCTGCGCGCCAAGGCGTGGCGCGACGGCATGTGTTCTATATCCCCGGCTATGACCCGTTCCCACCCCGCCGCTACCGCGAGCTTTATCGCTGCGAATCCACTGCTCAGGCGAAAATCAGCGGCTACAAGATCAAACAACGCCCGCGCAAGGGTGACGGCCCCTATGGCTGGATCGTCACATCTGAAGTCGAAGGCCTGACCCCCGAGGCCGAGATCACCATTCTGGAATGGTCCGATATCGTGAAGGACTCGATGCAGGCGGGCATTGCCGCGACCTATTGGCTGCTGGTGAAAACCGCGTGGATTTACCTGTCCACCGGCACGCTGTTTCGTCTGTTCCGCCTGCGCGCGGGGCCGGGGATTGCGGCGATGTATCCGGTGGTCATGCTGTTGGGGCAACTCCTGATCGCGTTGCTGGCCGCGGGCGCGCTGGGCTGGGGGCTGTCTGTCCTGCTGCCCGGCTGGGCGGCTTACCTGCTCGGGCTGAGCGTCGTGCCGCCTATCCTGCACGGGTTTCGCCGCATCGACGGGCGGTTTTTCGTGCATTACCTGCTGCTGGATTTCGCTTTTACCGCCAAGCACCGGGGCCGCAACCCGCCGGAACTGGAGGCGCGGCTGGATGAATTTGCCACGCGCATCCGGGCGGCGCTCGATGATCCGGGCTTTGATGAAGTGCTGCTTGTCGGCCATTCCTCGGGCGTGCATCTGGCCGTGTCGGTGCTGGCGCGCGTGATCCGCACAGGCGATGTGCCCGCAGGCAAGCTGGCTTTCCTGTCGCTCGGCCATGCGGTGCCGATGCAATCCTACTTGCCAGAGGCGCAGCGCTTGCGCGAAGATCTGCGCTATCTGTCCACACGGGATGAGGTTTTCTGGCTCGATGTCACAGCCCCCGGCGATGGCTGTTCCTATGCGCTGTGCGATCCGGTCTCCTGCTCTGGCGCGGCCCCGAAAGCGGGCAAGCGCTGGCCTATCGTGATCTCTGCCGTGTTCAGCGAAACCCTGTCGCCCGAGACTTACCGCAAATACCGCCGCCGCTATTTTCGTCTGCATTTCCAGTATCTTTGTGCGTTTGACCGCCCGCGCGACTATGATTATTTCCTGATCACCGCAGGCCCGCTTTCGCTGGCAGAGCGGTTCAAGGGGCGCAAATCCTCTGCCTCGACCCGCCATAGCTGCTACCTGTCCGAAAGCCAGCGCCTGCCATGACGCGCCCGCCCATGCCCAAGCATCGGCCTGACCGTGTGGCCCTGTGGCGGCATCTGGCGATGTTCCGGCGCGATATCCTGTCCACGCAACCGGCGCGGCTGTATCGGGCGAAAATGGCGGAAGTGAAGCTGCCCTTTCTGCACTCGGTCATGGTGAATACACCCGATCTGGTGCGGCTGGTGCTGCAGGAACGCCCGCGCGACTTTCCGAAATCCGAGCGCGTGCGCGAAGGGTTGCGGCTGCTTCTCAGCAATTCGGTTTTCGTGACCAATGGCGCGACATGGGCACGCCAGCGCCGCATGATCGACCCGGCTTTCGAGGGAGGGCGGCTGCGCGAGACCTTTCCGGCGATGTGGGACGCCGCACAGGCCAGTGCCGGGCGGTTGCAAGAAGGCGACATCGAGATCGAAGAGGTCATGAGCCATGCTGCCGCCGATGTGATCTTCCGCACGCTGTTCTCGCTGCCGATCGAGGATCAGACCGCCGCTGAGGTCTATCAGACCTTCCGCGCGCATCAGCGCTCAAGCCCGATCCTGAATCTGGCCGCGCTGATCCCATTGCCGCGCTGGCTGCCGCGCTATTTCCCGCGCGCGACGCGCGAGACTGCCGCGCAGCTCCGCAAGCTGATCGCGCAGATGGTGGATGCACGCGCGGACCAGATCGCGGCGGGCACAGCCCCCGATGATCTGGCGACCAAGATCATGACCACGCGCGACCCCGACAGCGGCGACACCTTCACCCGCGCGGAAATGGTCGATCAGGTCGCGATCTTCTTTCTGGCAGGGCATGAGACCAGCGCTTCGGCGCTGGCCTGGACGCTGTATCTGCTGGCCACGCATCCAGACTGGCAGGACCGGCTGGCGCAGGAAGCGCAGGCACTGCGACCTCATATCGACAGCGGGGTCGCCCCGGATTTCAGCATTCTCAAGCAGTTTCCCCTGATCCGCGACACGTTCCGCGAAAGCCTGCGGCTTTATCCGCCAGTTCCGATGCTGGTGCGCCAGACCATCCAGCCCGAGCGCTTCCGCAAGCGCGCGCTGCGCGCGGGCACGCAAGTTGTTGTGTCGCTCTGGCATATGGGACGTAATGAAAACATCTGGGACGCGCCGCATGACTTCTGCCCCGAGCGCTGGCAGCAAGAGCGCACCAAAGCCTGCGCGCGCGATGCGTTCCTGCCGTTTTCCAGCGGCCCGCGCGTCTGCACGGGCGCAGGGTTTGCCATGGCAGAGTCCGTGCTGATCCTGGCCCGGCTACTCTGCGACTGGCAGTTCCGGGCTGTCCCTGAGAAGGTGCCAGTTCCGATGGCGCATATGACGGTGCGGGCGCAGGACGGGATTTGGCTAAAGCTGCAGCGCCGTTAGAGTAAATATCGATCAGTTTGAGGCATCGCGCCGATGACCAAACATACTGAGCCGCGCAGCGCCGTGACTTGGTGCGGCGATCCAACGATCCCGCTAAGTCAGTTTAAAGACCTCTGCATAACGCGATTCCAGTGCCGATGTCCCGCCCGGCGGCACCGCCGGGCAGCGCCTGCCTGCCCCCCGGCAGGCGCTTTTG
>SKSL01000180.1 GCA_007123015.1 Natronohydrobacter sp.
GAATGATTCTGTCATGGCCTATTGGAGCAGTGGCGATCTGCATTACACGATTGTCGCCAATGATACGCGTGGTGCGATCACAACACTGGCGGCTGCCGTCGAGTAACGCTGTCGCCGTCGCTGCGGCTGTCACGAAAACCCGCCGGGATGTCGCTGCGATAGTCCCGATAGGCGATATCCGGGTGCGGGCTGGCCGTTTTTTCGCCGCGGCGCTGACACCGGATATGGAGACCGGAAGATAGCCCCGCACCATATTTCTTGCATATGGCCCCATGCGGCCCGTTACAATGTTCTGACCGCGCAGAAGCAGAGGTTGTGCGGGTCGTGACTTTCAGGACTTTCCCGAGAATGCGCGCGCGGTTTTCACGATCAGGCCCGGCTGTTCCTGATGGACAGGGGTTTTTTTGTGATCATCCTGCGGTCGCCGGAAAAATCACGTCCACGCGCCCATCCTTGTGCAAGAGAGTCCTGATGACCGGGATGGTCCGTGAAACTATCCGGTCTTGCCCATGGGTATCACATCTGATGCACAAGCGCGCAGGCGCGCAACCTCGGGACCAGACACAAATCCCCGGTTGTGGATCTTTCGAGAAAATCGGATATTGGACAAAGCGACAATTCGCTCGGATGCATATATTTCAGCCATGACGGATTTCTTCTTGTCCCGTACTCAAGCTGAAATCCGATTCTGCGCGTTCTGTCTGATGACCTCAGGATCGATCTGTGCAAGGTCGCGCGTGACCACCATAAAAGGAAACATATTTCATGCGGCTGAACATCAATCTTGACCGGACCTTGAATTACGACGACCTGCAGACGCAGGTGGTGGATGAAATTATACATGGTCTGGACGAGACGGACATCCTGACCTTCACACGCCGCGACATCGAGCCTGATTGCCTGAATCTGACCTTCTTCATACGGCAGATGGGACAGGTATTTCTGTCCCATTCCCTGGCCGACCGGAACTATCTGCTGTCGAAATCCGAGGACGGCCCTCTGCTGACGCGGTTTCAGGCCGTTCTGGTGCCCGGGGAATGGAGCCGCCGGGCCATCCTGTCGCGCCCGGCACTGGGGTTTTCGCCGCATCGGGTCGTGGCGGTCGGGCATCCGCGGATCGATCTGCTGCGGCGCATGCAGGCGCGCACCGAGCCCCGCCCCACCCTGGTGCCTGGTGCGCGGCGGCGCATTCTCTGGGCCCCGGCGCATGACCGCCATGGCGGCCCGAAAAAATGCGTGGTGTCCAGCTATCCCGGATTTGAAGCGCATCTGAGTGACCTGCAGGACCGCCATAATGTGGTGATCAGCCTGCATCCGCGCAACCGCAGCGAAGACAAATACGCTCTGACCCGCCCGCTGATCGATTGCGATGTGGTGATCACCGATGTCTCTTCGGTGATGTTCGAGGCCTGGGCGCTCGGCAAGCCGGTGATCTTTCCGCGCTGGCTGTTGCGCGATGGGGTCAGTCAGCGCTTTCCCGGCTCGGCCGAAGCTTATATCCATGACCAGCGCATCGGCCTGCACGCAGACAGCTATTCCGAGATGCTTGACATGCTGGCCGCAGGCCCGGTGATCGGGGATGATGTGCAGGCCTTCATGGACGACTACCTGATCACCTATCGTAATCGCGACAGCAGTGCGGAACGGATCATCAGGGCCCTGCAGAAGGTCGCGGATCCGGACTGGCTGTCGCGCATCCTGCAGCAGGATGCGGGTCTTGCCGCCATGGCTGCGGCTGCCGGGCGCAAGGGCGCTGTCGCCACCCGCACGGGCGGGGCGCGGGCCAGTATCCAGATGCTGCAGCTGCTGGCGCTGCAGGACCAGCCCGAAGGCTTTGTCCATGCGATTTCAGCGCTGCGCTCGGTGCAGAGCGGGTCGCGCAAGCTGCAGGCAGATATCGCGGCGATCGAATGCGACTATCGTCTGGTCGCAACCCCGCCTGACCGGCGCACGGCATTGCTGGCGCGACTGGACGCGGCGGATGCGGGCATGGCGAAAGCGCTCAGGTCGCGGCTGGCAGTGCTCGGCGGGCAGACAGATGAGGCTTTCGACCTGTTGCAGCAGGCCAGCAAGGGGGCGCAGGGCTATGCCAGCTGGCGGCTGGTGCCACGGCTGATGCAGCTGATGGGCCACGAGGACAAGGCGCTGCCGGTGCTGGAAAAGCTCTGGGCGCAATACAAGGGCCGCGAGGTGGCCGAAGACATGCTGGCGCTGGCGCGCAACAAAGCCGAGGCAGCGCGGGTGCTGGCGCTGCTGCGCGGGGCGCGCAAGCTGATGCCGCTGGCGGATTTCCACGATCTGCACATGCGCGCGCTGTGGCAGGCCGGGCAGATCGAAGAGGCGCTTGACGCCGCCCGCCATGCCGCCATCGAGGCTGCACGGCTGGACCCCGGCTGGCGACTGAAGGATGCCCCCCCGATCGAGGGCTGGGGCCCCAAGGACGGGCTGCCCGTCTGGCATCTGCCCTTTGAGGCGCTGGACAGCGCCTCTGTCGCGCAAGGGCAGAACCGCTGGAAAAGCGCATTGGCGGCAATCTGTGCTGTGATCGAAGCCGAGGATCTGCCGCTGTTCCTGTCGCGGGCCACGCTGCGCCATTTCCTGAGCGATACCATACCGGACAGCATGAGGACACCTGTCGAACTGGGCCTGATCGCGGGGCCTGACGGGGCGGCGGTGCTGGAGCGGCTGGCCCATGCCGCGCTGCTTGAGCCGCTGCAAGATGACCGACCGCAGGATGCACGCTGTTTTCGCATGCTCAATGGTGTGATGCTTGTCGTGCGCTTCTGTCACCCGCAGGAAGACGGCACGCTGCTGCTATGTGAGGACGGGGTCGATACCAGCCTGCCCGCCCTCACTCTCACCCCCGAGACCCGCAGCGGGGTCACGGCCCGCATCCCGGCTGCGCGCGACAGCTATCTGGACGCCGTTTTTGGGGCCGAAGACCCCGAGGATAGGGCCTGCGTGCCGCTGATGTCGGGGCGTGCGACCCGCATCACCGATCCTGACCGGCTGCGCTTCCGCCTCTATCGCGAGGTTATCGCCGCGTTGGGAGCCGATGATCCGGGCCGCGCGCGGGCCTATGCGCGTATCCTCTACCGGCTGGGCGACAAGGATTACTGGGTGCATCTGGGCCGCATGGACAAGTTCCATTTCTGCGAGGATCTGCCCGGGCTGATGGAAGAAGCCCGCTTCATCATGCATATCGGCGACGGGATTGATGCGGCCTTTCATGTCGATCTGTGGTATCCCTATCTGAAATCGGTCGATCCCAGCACCATCCTGGCGATCCGCTCCAAGCCGCTGTTCGAGCTGCTGCGCCGCACCCGGCCCGAATTGCACGCGATCTATATCAAGGCCGGGCTCGAGGCTGAATGGCTGGTCTCCAACTGCCCCAAGCTGGTAGGGGTGCATTACGTCTCGAATACGGGCAACACTGTGCATTTCCTGCGCTTCAACCATGTGACCCATGTCTTTCTGGGCCATGGCGACAGCGAAAAGGCCGCCAGCAGCCACAAGTTCTTTCGCGCCTATGACGAGGTCTGGACTGCCGGGCGCGCCCATATCGACCGCTTCCGCGCCACTGGCATGAACCATGACGGGCTGCGCTTCCGCATCGTCGGACGCCCGACCCTGCGCGACTTGCTGCAGGCCGAACCCGATGGCAGAAGTTTCCTTTATCTGCCCACCTGGGAAGGCTTTCAGGCCGAACAGGATTACACCTCGATCCGCGCCTCTGAGGACTTCATCCCCGCTGTGGCCGAGCTGACCGGGCTTGGCGCGGTGGTGAAGTTCCACCCCTGGGCGGGCAAGCGGGCGCTGGTGCTCAACGAGATCGAAGCGCGGCTGGCCAACCCCTCGGGCGAGGTGGCCGGCAGCATCGAGGTGGCCGGGCGCACCGAACCTGCCGCCGAGCGGATGCAGGCGGCCTCCTTCCTGATCTCGGATATTTCCAGTGTGGTCAGTGACTTTCTGCCCACGGGCCGACCGATCTTCCTGTTCGTGCCAAAAGACCGGCAGGTGCGTACCAGCACGTCCTCCATGCCGATGGAAAGCTATTGCTATGTCTATCATGACATGGCCTCGCTCATGGCGCAGATCCGCCGCGTGATCGTCGAGGGCGATGACTGGCTGCGCGACACCCGGCTGAAGGCGCGCGACTATTTCGTCGATGCGGGCCGCACTGCGGGGCTGGCCTTCGAGCAGACGCTGCGCGACCTGATCGCCGAGCATGAAAACCCGGCCCATGCCTGGGCCGCTGCCCGCCCCGAAACGCCTGCGACCGAAGCCCGGCCCCAGCCGAAAGTGATCGGCCATCGTGGTGCCAAGGGGCTGTGGCCGGAAAATGCACTCTCTGGCTTTGCCGAGACGGCCCGCATGAACGGTCTGGACGGGGTCGAGTTCGACCTGCAGCTGAGCGCTGATGGTGAGATCGTGATCCTGCATGACCCGGTGCTGCAGCGCACCACCACTGGCCATGGCGCAGTCGGGCTGCGGACACTGGACAAGCTGCGCGCGCTGCGGCTGGTGGCGGGCACGAAGAAGGACCCGGAGGTTCTGGACGAAACTATCCCGACACTGGACGAGGTGCTGGCGATCCTGGGTCCGACCGGGCTGGAACTGCATGTCGAACTGAAGACCGATGCGCTGGGGTCGCCCTATCCCGGGCTGGCCGAAAAGGCGCTGGAGCAGATCCATGCCGCCGGGCTGGCCGGGCGCAGCATCCTGACCTGTTTCGCCCCCGAAGTGCTGGAAGAGGTCCGCGCGCTGGACCGCAACATCCCGCTGCTGGCCTCGGTCAATTTCCGCTCGATGGAAATGCTGGGCGGCCCGCTGCGCTGTCTGGAGCGTTTCGACCGCATCCCCGGCTGCGCGCTGGCGCTCGATCATGCGGTGATCGAGCGGCTGCTGCAGATGTATCCTGATGCGGTCGACCTGCGCCGGGTCGGGGTCTGGGTGCTGAATACTGAAGAGGCCATTCAGACAGCGATTGATCAGGGCGTGCGCCAGATCACCTCGGACCGGCCTGATATTGTCATTGATCTATTGAAAAAGGAAGCACCCCATGAACGACAAACCGCTTGAGATGCAGGCCGACACGGTCGGGGTGATCCTGGCCGGCGGCAAGGGGCTGCGCTTCGGCTCGGATCTGCCCAAACAGTTCCACAATCTGGCCGGGCGGATGATCGTGGAATACGCGCTTGAAACCTTTCTGCACCACCCCCGCATCGGTGCGGTGATCCTGGTCCATGGTCCGGGCTGTGATGACCAGATCGCAA
>SKSL01000124.1 GCA_007123015.1 Natronohydrobacter sp.
CGTCGCGGCGGCGGATGACTTCGATCCGGGTCTCGATCTCTTTTGGGCTGGTCACTTCGACCGAGAGGCCGAAACGATCCAGAAGCTGCGGGCGCAACTCGCCTTCTTCCGGGTTGCCGGAGCCCACAAGGACGAAGCGCGCCGGGTGGCGGATCGACATGCCTTCGCGCTCGACCACGTTTTCGCCGGATTGCGCCACATCGAGCAGCAGATCGACGATGTGATCTTCGAGCAGGTTCACTTCGTCGATATAGAGATAGCCGCGATTGGCGCGCGCCAGAAGCCCGGCCTGAAACGCCTTTTCGCCGCGTGTAAGCGCGCGTTCGATGTCGAGCGCGCCAGTCACGCGGTCTTCGGACACGCCCAAGGGCAGATCGACGACGGGAGTGGGGCGGGTTTCAACTTCGGTGGTCGTGATTTCGGCCCAGTCGGGGCAACCTTCGGGTCGTGCGGAATTGACCGGGCAGCCTTTGACAGCCTCGATGGGGGGCAGAAGTGCAGCCAGCGCGCGCACGGCGGTCGATTTGCCTGTGCCACGGTCGCCGAAAACCAGCACGCCGCCGATCTTTGGGTCGATCGCCGTCAGGATCATTGCGGTTTTCATCTCGTCCTGTCCGACGATGGCGGAGAAGGGGAAAGGCGTCATGCGGCCTCCTGTCTGTTCGGTTGCGACAAGGGCGCGCGCCCCTGCCATGTGCCCTGCACCCCGCTGATGCGGAAGCGGGCATAGAGTTCTTCATTGAACCAGCCTTCGTCGCGGACCGCGCGGATCGCTTCGGCATGGGGGCCACGGCGGGCGAAATCGGCCATCGCCTGGGCATCGGGCCAGACCGAGAAGGTCACTTGATGCAAGAGTGGCACTTCACCGATGCCGATCTTGAAGATCACATTCGGATCACGGCCCACCTTGGCCGAGATATCCGGCACCCGGCCCCAGAAGCGCAGCGCGCGGGCGGGTTTGACAGTGGCGCGGGTCATGGCGGCGATGGGGCCGTCAGGGCTGTCGCCTTCGGGCTTGAAGGGCGCGACACCGGCCCAATGGCCGCGCGCGCTATAGGGTTCCAGGAACAGCGTGCAGGATTCATCGGCCTTCGCGCGCCATGTGGTGAAGGGGCGCGCATCCATCCCAGCCTCGGCGAGATCGCGACTTTCCCAGGCACAGAGGATCGCCCAGGTGCCCCAATTGGGCTTCGGTGTGAAACCCTCGCCCGTGCCCGAGCCACAGAGTTTCCAGAAGTCCAGCCCGGGCACGCGCGGCAATACAAAGCGCGCCGCCCCCATCTGGCCCAGCACCCAGAGCCGCGTAAGCGCGCGGTCGAACCGGAACAGAGACAGGGTGACAGTTTGCATGGGCGAGTCGTGGCTTTCAGTTTGCTCTTGCAGAATGTCACAGGAACTGGACAGAGTAAAGGAAAGAATGTAAACCTTGATTGACAGTCGTGACCCGTGTAGGCTTGCGCGGACAGATAAGGATGGGACCCCGAGATGCTTGATTCGACCGGACTGCCGCGCGCCATTGTCATCGGGGCCGGGCTTGGGGGGCTGGCCTCTGCCATGCGGCTGGGGGCGAAAGGGTATCAGGTGACCGTGATCGACAAGCTGGACCGTCCGGGTGGGCGCGGCTCAAGCATCACGCAGGGCGGGCACCGCTTTGATCTGGGGCCGACGATCATCACAGTGCCGCAGGGGCTGCGTGACCTCTGGGCCGCCTGCGGGCGCGATTTCGACCAGGATGTGACTTTGAGGCCGATGGAGCCCTTCTACGAAATCCGCTGGCCGGATGGGTCTACCTTTACCATGCGCCATGGCGAGGCCAAGATGGAAGCCGAGGTGAAACGCCTGTCGCCCGATGATCTGCCGGGGTTCCGCAAATTCCTGTCCGATGCGGAAGATCGCTACTGGTTCGGCTATGAAAATCTGGGCCGCCGCCCGATGAATGAGCTGTGGGAGCTGATCAAGGTCCTGCCGCGTTTCGCCTGGCTGCGCGCGGATCGCTCGGTCTATGCCCATGCGGCGCGGCGTGTCCGCGACCCGCGCCTGCGCTTTGCGCTGTCCTTTCATCCGCTGTTCATCGGGGGCGATCCGTTCCGCGTGACCTCGATGTATATCCTTGTCAGTCATCTGGAAAAAGCCTTTGGCGTGCATTACGCGATGGGCGGGGTGCAGGCGATTGCCGACGCCATGGCGAAGGTGATCCGCGATCAGGGCGGCGTGCTGCGGCTGAATACGGAAGTGGATGAAATCGTCATTGCGGGTGGCCGCGCCGATGGTGTGCGGCTGGTGGACGGGACAGAGCTGCACGCCGATGTGGTCGTCTCGAATGCCGATGCGGGCCATACCTATACGCGGCTGTTGCGCCAGCGGACCCGAAGGCGCTGGACCGATGCGAAGGTGACGCGCCAGCGCTGGTCGATGGGGCTATATGTCTGGTATTTCGGCACCAAAGGCACGCAGCAGATGTGGCGCGATGTGGGGCACCATACGATTGTCGTGGGGCCGCGTTACAAAGACCACATCAAGGATATCTTCATTCGCGGGAAGCTGGCCGAGGATATGAGCCTCTATGTCCACCGCCCGTCTGTGACTGACCCCTCTGTGGCGCCCGAAGGCGATGACACCTTCTATGTGCTCTCACCCGTGCCGCATCTGGGGCATGACAATGGCGTGGATTGGGCCACCGAGCAGGAAGCTTACCGCGCCAAGATGCTCGCCATGCTGGAGGACCGACTGCTACCCGGCCTGTCCGGGCGGATCACGGAAAGCCTGATCTTCACACCAGAGACGTTTCGCGACCGCTATCTTTCGCCCCTTGGCGCAGGCTTCTCGATTGAACCGCGTATCCTGCAAAGCGCTTGGTTCCGACCGCATAATGTGTCCGAGGAACTGCCGGGCCTGTATCTGGCGGGCGCTGGAACGCATCCGGGCGCGGGTGTGCCGGGGGTCATCGGGACCGCTGAAGTATTGGGCCAGTTGGTGCCTGATGCCCCAGCTGCCATGTCAGTCCGGATGGCCGCGCAATGAGCGCCGATCTTGATATGGAGGCCTGCCGCGCTGCGATTCGCACCGGGTCACTTTCGTTCCATGCGGCGTCAAAACTGCTGCCGCCCTCTGTCCGCGATCCGGCGCTGGTGCTCTATGCCTTCTGCCGTGTGGCTGATGATGCGGTCGATGAGGGGCAGGACGCGCGCGCTGCTGTTCTGCATCTGCAGGACCGGCTGGACCGCGCTTATGCTGGCCAGCCGATGGACGCGCCGATCGACCGCGCTTTCGCCCGCATGATCGACCACCACCAGATGCCGCGCGCCCTGCCCGATGCGCTGCTGGAAGGACTGGCCTGGGATGCTGAAGGGCGGCGCTTCGACACGCTCTCGGGTGTGCTCGACTATTCCGCGCGGGTCGCGGCTGTGGTAGGCGCGATGATGTGCGTGCTGATGGGGGTGCGCGACCGGCACCGGCTGGCGCGGGCCTGCGATCTTGGGCTGGCGATGCAGCTGACCAATATCGCCCGCGATGTGGGAGAAGATGCGCGGCGCGGGCGCATCTACCTGCCGTTGGATTGGTTCCGCGAAGCCGGGATCGACCCGGCGGTCTTCACTCAGGCGCCAAAAGCGCGGCCCGAAATCGGTGAGATGACCGCACGGCTTCTGCGCGAGGCCGATCGGCTTTACCTGCGCTCCGAACCCGGCATTTCCGCCCTGCCCGTCAGTTGCCGTCCCGGCATTTTCGCCGCCCGCACCATCTATGGCGGGATCGGTGGCGCGATCCGGGCGCAGGGTTGCGACAGCATCACGCAGCGCGCTGTGACCTCGCGCGGGCGCAAGCTGGGCTGGCTGGCCACATCCGGGCTGCGCGCCGGGGCAAGTGTGATCACCCCGCAAATGGCCACGCTTTACGCCAGACCCCAGCCTGAAACCGATTTTCTGGTGCAGGCCGCCGCGCGCGACAGTACCCGCTTCAGTCGGTCGGATACCCTGATCGAGGCCCTGACACGGCTGCGCGCGCAAGATCTGGCCGCGCGCGGGCTGGATCAGAGCCGCGCCTGAGCTAGTCTCCTCACGGTGGGTCCGACCCTATGCGCCCGGTCACGGGCGCCCAAGTAAAGGCTTGCGCCCGGTACGGGCGCTCCGTTAGGTCAGACCGGGCGAAGCTCAAAGGGGCGCGATATGGACTGGATGCTGTTTCTGACCTTCTTCGCCGCCTGTGGCGCGGCCGGAGCGACGGGCTCGATGTTCGAGCCGGGGAACTGGTATCGCGACCTGCAAAAGCCGTGGTGGACCCCGCCGGGTATCGTTTTCCCGCTGGTCTGGGTCACACTCTATATCGCCATGTCCTATGCCGCGATGCGCGTGGCGCTGATTGACGGATCGCAACAGGCGCTCGCCTTCTGGGCCGCGCAAATCGCCTTCAACACGCTCTGGTCGCCCGTATTCTTCGGGCTGAAGCGGATGCGCGCGGCCATGATCATCCTGTGCTTTCTCTGGGTCTTTGTGGCCGCCACCATGGTCAGTTTCTGGGCGCTGGACCCGCTCGCAGGCATGCTCTTTGCCCCCTATTTGCTCTGGGTCACAATTGCGGGTGCGCTGAATTTTTCGGTCTGGCAGCGCAATCCGCAATTCGCCTGACCCCTATTTATTCCCGTCGATCCATTTCGACATCAGCGCGCGATCCCGGAAACATTCTACCGGCACCGCGCGGCGCTTGATCCGGGCAATCCGCTCGGCAAAGGCCACTTGTCGCGACGACGGGCGCGGGTCCAGCGCGCTGGCTGGCAAAGCATTGGCTTGCGCGTCGATCCAGGCACTCAGGCTGCGGCGGTCTTGCTGCACATCCCATGGCAGCAGGACCTTGTTGCGCAGGGCAAGCGCCCGCGCGTAAGCAATCTGGCGCGGTGTGGCGGGTTGAACAAAGCTTGGTTGATCCATCGCGGTTCTCCGGTCTGAAACATTTGCAGAACAAATAGAACATTACAGGAACATCTTCAAGTCCTGTGCCACCCTTCCCGGGATCGGGCTTGCCCCTGATCTGTGGATCCGCATGATCGCCACCACCCAACCTTGGATCCGATGCCATGCCAAACCCGCTTCATGATGCGCTTTTCGCGCCGCTTGCCACACAAGACCGCCCATTCCTGACCCTTGCCGATGGCCAGACGCTCACAGCGGGCGCGTTCCACGCTCAGGTCACGCGTTTCGCCCATGGCCTTCGCGCGCTCGGGCTTGCCCCCGGGGATCGCTTGGCCGTCCGGGCCGCGAAAACCCCGCAGATGCTGGC
>SKSL01000096.1 GCA_007123015.1 Natronohydrobacter sp.
AATCCAGCCGATACAGCCCGCGCCCGGCATGGGTTTCCAGATAGCTGAACGGCTTGTCCTTTTTTGCCATGTAATCCAGCACCCAGGCCAGAAGCGCGTGTTTGTGCACATCTGCCAGATTGCCTGCGTGATAGAGATGTTGATAGGACAGCATATCGGCGCATGTGACATGGTGCGCGACTGATTTCAATCGCTCTGGTGATGGTGACGCGCGCGCCCCACCATCTCACTGCAAAGCCCGAGGTTCCCATGCATCTCAACCCCCATCTGGCCGCGACTCAGGCCCCGCCGGTCATGGAGGCCCGTCGCTGGATCGCAGAGACCTGCTTTCCACCCGAGCGCCCGCTTCTGAACCTGTCCCAGGCCGCGCCTGTCGTGCCCCCGCCTGCCCCTTTGCGTGCAGCCATGGCGCAGGCATTGCAAGAACCGGCAACACATCTTTACGGGCCAGTGCTGGGTCTGCCGGAACTGCGCGCAGCATTGGCGTCGCGGATGTCGCGGCTTTATCGCGGCGCGATCGCGGCGCGTCAGATCGCGATCACATCGGGCTGCAATCAGGCGTTTTGCGCATCGATTTCCGCCTTGGCCAGCGCTGGGGACGCTGTGATCCTGCCAACACCATGGTATTTCAACCATGCGATGTGGCTATCGATGCAAGGGATCGAGGCCGTGCCCCTGCCCTGCGACCATAGCCTGATCCCTGACCCGGACGCCGCCCGTTCCCTGATCACGCCACGCACCCGCGCCATCGCGCTGGTCACGCCCAACAACCCCACTGGGACTGAATATCCGGCCGAAACCATGGCAGCGTTTCGCGACCTGGCCCGCGCGCAGGGTCTGGCGCTGGTCGTGGATGAGACCTATCGCGATTTCCTCAGCCATGTGGCCCCTCCGCATGATCTGTTCACGGATCCGGACTGGGACGACACGCTGATCCATCTCTACAGCTTCTCGAAAGCCTATCGCCTGACTGGCCACCGGGTCGGCGCGATTGCGGCCAGCGCCGCGCATCTGGCCGAGATCGAGAAAATCCTCGATTCGGTCACGATCTGCCCCACGACACTCGGTCAGCGCGCAGCACTTTGGGGGATCGAGCAGCTTGACGACTGGCTGGCTGGCGAACGGCGCGAGATCCTCGCACGCCGCGATCACCTGATCGCAGGCTTCGCCACCTTGCCCGACTGGACGCTCTGCGCCGCCGGGGCCTATTTCGGCTATGTCCGGCATCCCTTCGACAGGCGCTCTGACCGACTGGCAAAACAACTGGTGGCGCAAGCAAGCCTGCTTGTCCTGCCCGGCACCATGTTCGCGCCTGTTCAGGACCCGGACGCGCCCCGGCATCTGCGTATCGCTTTCGCCAATGCGGATGCAGCAGGGATCGCGGAACTGACCCGCCGCTTGCAGGATTTCACCGCTGCCAATTCGTGAGCGGCCAGCGCTTGCCCCGGACCGCGGCATTGCTTACACACGCTCCACGATCTTCTGATGCCCCGTAAGCGAGTATGCGCATGACCAAGACACCGAAGAAAACCAAATGGAGCGCGAAGAATATCGCCGCGGGCTTTCTGATGGCCCTGCTTGCGCTCAGCCTGTTGGGTTTCGGCGTCGAAGGCTTCGGGGGTCGCACCAATACCATTGGCACTGTGGGCGACCGCAAGATCACCACCAATGAATACGGTCGCGCCCTGCAAAGTGAATTGCGCGCTCTGCAAAGCCAGTTCGGACAAGCGATCACCATGGAACAGGCGCGGCTGTTCGGGCTGGACCAGATGGTGCTGGAACAATTGGTGACAGGCGCTGTACTGGATAATGAGACTGCGCGTCTTGGCATTTCCGCAGGCGATACTGTCATCCAGCGCGAGATTACGGCGATCTCTGCCTTTCAGGGGCTGGACGGGCGTTTCGACCGCGAAGCCTATCGCTTTGCCCTGCGCAATATCGACATGACCGAACGTGATTTCGAGGAATCGATCCGCGAAGATGTTGCGCGCACGATCTTGCAGCGCGCTGTCACCAGTGGGGCGGCAGCACCTGACAGTCTGGTGACGCCACTGCTGGAATTCCAGAGCCAGACGCGCGATATGAGCGTGATCACGCTGACTGCCGAGAACCTGCCTGAGCCTGTCGGACAACCCGATGCAGCCACGCTGGAAGCCTTCTATCAGGCGCATATCGAGCGCTACACCTTGCCCGAGGGCAAGCGCATCCGCTACGCTTGGATCACGCCGGACATGATGGTCGATGAGATCGAAGTGGATGACGCAGTGCTGCGCCAGGCCTATGAGGCGCGGTTGCGCGAATTCTCGCAGCCCGAGCGGCGGTTGGTTGAACGTCTGGTGTTTGCGGATCAGGACAGCGCCGCAGAGGCCATGGCGCGGATCACGTCAGGTCAGACCAGTTTCGAGCAGTTGGTCGCAGAGCGCGGGCTGGATCTGGACGACACGGATATGGGCGATGTGACCCGCGCGCAGCTTGGTGCCGCAGGGGATATGGTCTTCGATCTGACCAGCCCCGGCATTGTCGGACCCGCTGAAACCACGCTTGGCCCGGCGATCTTTCGCATGAATGCCATCCTCGCTGCGCAGGAAACCAGTTTCGAAGAGGCCCGCGAGCAGTTGCGCGAAGAGCAATTCACCGATCTGGCACGGCGCGCTCTGAATGACGATCTGGACCTGTTCGAAGACCTGATCGCCGGTGGCGCAACAGTCACCGAACTTGCGCAGGAAACCCGGATGGAGCTGGGCGAGATCGACTGGCGCCCCGGTGAGAGCAGCGGCATTGCCGCCTATGAAGCCTTCCGCAGGGCTGCCCAGAGCTTGCAGGCAGGCGATTTCCCGGAAATCAACCCGTTGGAAGATGGCGGCTTGTTCGTGCTTGAGCTGGTCGACACTCTGCCTGCTGCGCCGCGCCCCCTCGATGAGGTAAGGTTTCAGGTGATTTCGGAATGGCGCAATGCGCAAGTGCTTGACGGTCTGAGCGAACTGGCCGCGCGCGTTGCACAGGATCTGCGTGACGGGACCGAGAGCGCGGGCATCGCCCTCGCGCCAATTCGTTTCGACGGGCTGCGCCGCATGGATATCATGCCCGACCTGCCGCGCGATCTGGTCGCAGCTGGCTTCGCGCTGCACCCCGGCGAGGTCGAGACAATCGACGGCACTGGCCGCGTGCATCTTGTGCAGTTGCACGACATCCACAGTGCCGATCTGATGCTCGACGATGTCGCGATGCTGCGCGACGCGCTGGAAGAGCAGCTCGCGCAAAGTATCGCGCAGGATCTATTCGGATATTTCTCGGCCAGCCTGCGCGAAGAAACGCCAATCCAGCTGGATCAGCAGGTGATCAACGCAATTCAGGCCGGGTTCTGAGCGAGAATGGCACCGCTGACCCCCGATTTCGCGCAGTTCGAGGCTGGCTGGGCGCGCGGCGCAAGCCAGCTTGTCTATGCGCGGCTGGCAGCAGATCTGGACACGCCTGTTTCGCTCTATCTGAAACTGGCAGGCGCAAGCCGGGACAGTTTCATTCTTGAATCGGTCACTGGCGGCGACGTCCGGGGGCGCTATTCGATCATCGGCATGAAGCCCGATCTGATCTGGGACTGTCGCGGCACGTCGAGCCGGATCAACCGCACGGCCCGGTTCGACCCCGCAGGCTGGGAAGTGCTGGACGGACACCCTCTTGACACGCTACGCGCGCTGCTGACGGAAAGCCGGATCGAAATGCCCGACGATCTGCCCGCGGCCAGCGCCGGGCTGTTCGGCTATCTGGGCTATGACATGATACGGCTGGTGGAACATCTGCCCGACGTGAACCCCGACCCGATCGGCGTGCCGGACGCGATGATGCTGCGCCCGTCGGTCATTGCCGTGCTCGATGGCGTAAAGGGCGAGGTGATCGTCGTCGCCCCTGCCTGGGCCAGCTCTGGTCTGACGGCGCGGGCCGCCTATGCGCAGGCCGCCGAGCGGGTGATGGACGCTGTGCGCGATCTGGAACGCGCCCTACCGCAAGCCCCGCGCGATCTGCGTGATGGGGCCGCACCGATTGGCGATCCAGTGTCGAATTTCGCCAAGCCGGACTATCTGGCTGCCGTCGAGAAGGCCAAGGACTATATCCGCGCAGGCGATATCTTTCAGGTCGTGCCCTCGCAGCGCTGGTCACAGCGTTTCGCGCTGCCTCCTTTTGCGCTTTATCGCTCGCTGCGGCGCACCAACCCATCGCCCTTCATGTTCTATTTCGATCTGAACGCCGCAGAAGGTCCATTTCAGGTAGTCGGTGCGAGCCCGGAAATCCTTGTGCGGCTGCGCGAGGGCGAAGTCACCATCCGGCCCATCGCCGGCACGCGCCCGCGTGGAGCCACGCCGGAAGAAGACCGCGCGCATGAAGCCGATCTGCTGGCCGACGAAAAGGAACTGGCCGAGCATCTGATGCTGCTCGATCTGGGGCGCAATGATGTGGGGCGGGTGGCAAAACTGGGCACGGTGCGCCCGACAGAAGAGTTCATCATTGAGCGCTACAGCCATGTGATGCATATCGTCTCGAATGTGGTGGGTGAACTGGCCGAGGGGCAGGATGCACTGTCCGCCCTGCTGGCCGGTCTGCCTGCGGGTACTGTATCGGGCGCGCCCAAGGTCCGCGCGATGGAAATCATCGACGAGCTGGAACCCGAAAAGCGCGGCGTCTATGGTGGGGGCGCGGGCTATTTCGCGGCCAATGGCGAGATGGATATGTGCATCTGTCTGCGCACAGCCGTTCTGAAAGATGAGACGCTTTACATTCAGGCGGGTGGCGGTGTGGTTTATGACAGCGACCCAGAGGCCGAATATCAGGAAACCGTCAACAAATCCCGCGCCCTGCGCCGCGCAGCCGTCGATGCCGGACGCTTTGCCGGGGGGAATGGCTGAACGGGGCTGTCCGCGCGGCACTTGCGGGCGACATCACGCGACTGATCCGCGCGGTCCGGGCAGCGCCAAGACAGGCAAGGATGCTGCAAATGGGCGCAGCATGACAATGCGGGCGCGCTCAGGCATTCGCATGGTTCGCATCGGCCCGGACCATCGGCGCGCGTTCCTGCTGCAACAGGCGCGCGGCGAGCATGGCCGCCAGAACGAAGGCGATCAGCCCGCCCGGCAGATCGATCAGATGATGCCCGCCATGGGTCAGCGTGGCCGGGATCATCGGCAGGTTCAGCGCCAGCGCGGGCCAGAACAGCCATGTGCCGCGCGCGAACCAGACCACCATCACGGCCATGACGATGTGATAGG
>SKSL01000068.1 GCA_007123015.1 Natronohydrobacter sp.
AGTCCGCTTCGCGCAAGCTTTCGGATTCCGCACTTGCATTGAAGATCAGGGCATCCTCTGCCTCGGGCAGATCGGCCAGAGCGAGAAGCGCGTCAGCAGGGGCATTCACGACCAGAATGCGGTGCTCGGCCAGAGCGGCGCGGGCAGCATTCAGCCAATCCTCGCCCAGCGTCACCACAGTTTGGGTGAGCGTGTAGTCATGGCCCATGAAACTGCCCGTCGTGGCATTATCAGCCAGTCCCAGCGCGGCCCCCTGCGCCCCCAGATCAGACGGGATCGGATCAAGATTGGTCAGGGTCGGCGGGCGCGCGACCTCTTTTTCCAGATAGAGAATTGGGATATCGACATTGGCCAGGGCGGTGCTGGCGCAGAGTGCTGCGGCGAAAGTTGTTATGGTTTGGATAGAACGTTGCATATGGCCCCCTCCCAAAGGCTGATCCGATCCTAGGCGAGGGAAATTGCCGCCGAAATAAGACCTTCGGCTTATGGACGAAGGTCTTATTCCAAGTTGTGGCTGCATCCTGTTTGGTGCCGAGCATGACTTAACAGGAGGATATGTCATGAAATACATCGCACCCTTGGCCGCTGCATCCCTGCTGGCGCTGACGGGCCCTGCATATTCCATCGGCGGCGATCTGGCCTCGCTGGCAGAACCGCTGGAATTGCAGGTCGGCACTGGCGATAATGGCTTCGGGATGGAGCCGAATGAATTCCAGATGCAGACCGGGCAGGCGTATCGCCTGACTGTTCAGGCCGTGGGCTGGCATGAATGCAACTGGGAAGCGCCGTCATTCTTCAAGAACACCTGGATCCGCAAGATCGAAGCCGGGAACATGGAAATCAAGGTCGCCTATCTTTATGAGCTGGAAATGGACATGGATGGCGAGGTCGAGATTTTCTTCGTGCCGATCCGTCCTGGCACCTATCAGTTTGGCTGTCGTGGGCTGGAAGATCGCGGCATGACCGGCACTTTCGTTGTCGAATAATCTCACAGTTCAAGGAAGACCCTGAAATGCTTGCACTCCGCCGTCCGGTATTGACGGCGGCGTTGGCCTGCGCGCTTGCCAGCCTGACGCCCGCCTTCGCCGAAGACATGCCCGTTCTCGATCATGCCGATTTTGACCGTGTTTTCGCGATCACGACCTTTGAGCACCGAATTTATCGCAGCGCAGACCGAACCGCCTATCCCGATACTCTGGAGCGCTTCGAGGACCTCTTCGCCCTGGGCGGCTACCGGATGGAGCCGCCGAATGACGATAATGAATGGTATGCGCGCACCTATCTCTGGGCGCCGTCCATGGTTGTGATGACGCTTGGAGAAACAGTTCTTCTAGAGTTTTTCGGGATCAATGGAGAATTCCATCCCAGCGAAATTCGCGATCCTTCGGGGGTGGTCGTTGAAGAGTTCGAGGTCGCGCGGGGTCAGATCACGCAGATCCCGTTCACACCGGAAAGCCCCGGCATCTTCGAATTTGTTTCGACCCTGCGCCTGCCCGGAATGGTGGGGCAAATCCTGGTCCTCGAATAGGTGTTTCTACGCCATTGGTCGCATGACCGATGGTCGAATAGCGGCAACAGCCCCCTGCCACTAGGATCGAGTTCAGGCTTTTACACATGCTCCGGAGGAGAAAGATGACTTACCCCACCAGAACCCTGCCAATGGCAGCCCTCGCATTGGTCCTCTCGACAGGGGTGGCCCTTGGACATGGCGATGTCACTCCGCAGCCCGTGAACACGGATGGGCTGCCGGAACTGACGGATGGCTGGGAATTCGAGAACCCGTTTCGCGATCCGTCGGGCGAGTATTGGGAGCGTGCTTTGCGCATCGGGTCCAGCGCGTATAGCCAGAACTGCGCGCGCTGTCATGGTCTGGAAGTCGTCTCGGGCGGTCTGGCACCGGATCTGCGCTTCCTGATGGCGGAAGAAATGGACGATGAATGGTATATGGAACGGGTCCGGCGCGGGTCTGGCGACCGGATGCCGGCCTATGAGGATCTGATGAACCAGCAGGCCATGTGGGCGATCCGCACCTATATCGAAACCCGGCCTGACCCTGATGCCATGGCCGAGCATATGGACCGGCTGCGCGCGATCCGCGACGGTCTGCGCGACAAGCAGGAAGCGATTGCCGCAGGCACAGCGACAGCCGAGGAATATTCCGATGAAATCGCGGATCTGCATGAAGAGCTGAGCGCGATCGCTGTGACAATCCCGACCATGTCCGGCGCAGAAAAGGCCGACAGCATCGCGCGTCGTGCAGCGAATATTCTGGCCGCTGGCGGTGAACGGTCCCTGCGCGAGGCAGACGAGACCCTGACAGTGGGCCTGTCTGTGTCCCGCTGAAGGTGCAACGGAGGAAAGAATGTTCTTGAAAGACTCCCTGTCGGCCCTGGTGCTGGCGACTGTCCTGACCCTTGCGGGGTCAGGACTTTTTGCGCGTGAATATCCGTCAGACGATACTGGGCGCGACCGGGTCGGAATCGATTACGACGCGATCATGGAACGCGGCTATATCGAAATCGGAGTGTATCGGGATTTCGCCCCCTATTCCTGGCGGAATGGCTCGGGTGATCTGGTCGGGGTCGATGTCGCGCTTGCACAGCTGATCGCTGATGAGCTGGGGGTGGACCTGCGGCTGCAGGATTTGCCCGCGGATGAGGATGTGGACACCGACCTGCGCAACTATGTCTGGCGCGGCCATTACATGGGGCGGCGCATTGTCAATGTTCTCATGCGCGTGCCCTATAATCGCGAGCTGGATTACCGCAACGAATTGGCGGCCTTGACCGGGCGCTATGTTCAGGAGCGCATGGCGATTGCTTATCGTATCTCGGAATTTCCGGAAGAGCCCCCCTTCCCCGGCTCGTTCCAGTCGCGCCCCATCGGTGTCGAGACCTATCGTCTGGCGGATTTCTATCTGACGGGTCTGCCGGGTGTCCTGCCCAATATCAAGCGGCGCCGTAATCTGACGGATGTGGTCGATCTGCTGCGCGCGGGCGAAGTAACTGCCGTGATGGGGGTCCGGGCGCAACTGGAGCATCACTTTCGGGATGATCCTGACGTCGCGATTGAAAGCGGACCAATGCCGGGACTGGCTGTCGGCAACTGGCCCGTTGGGATCGCCACAGCCTTCTACACTGCCCGGATGCTGAGCTATGAAGTCGACGATATCCTGACAGCTGCTGTACGCGATGGGCGGGTTGAAGCGATCTACCAGTCGTATGGCCTGACCTGGGAAGAACCGGGACGGTGAAAAACGCCACAGGGCACACCGAAAAACACGCTATCTGCGAAAAATGCCTGTGCCCCCGCGCACAGGCATTTTACGTTGCTGATCAAAAGCGAGGATGGTTCTTTGGGGGCTGGACATTTGTTCAATCGCGTCCGTCATGGGCTGGCATGGCGCGGGGCGCAGATGATGCGACATTTGCGCGACGAGATGGGGCGCGTAGGCTACGCCCTGCAACGGCGCACCGGTGGCGTGAAAGTGCAGGAGGGCGCGCAGCTGCTCTCGGATAGGCTGGCGATATATACTGTCTTTCCGGTCACCGGGATCCAGCGCAGTCATCACGAAACCATAGCGGCACTTGCGGCATGCGGATATGCCGTACTGGTGGTCTCGAACCTGCCGCTGACCGCCGAAAGCCGCGCCGCTCTTGCGAAATCAGTCTGGCGCGTCATGGAGCGACCGAATTTCGGGTATGATTTCGGCGCCTATCGCGAAGGGGTCAGATATGCCACGCAGGCTTTGCCCCGCTTGCAGCGCCTGATCTTTTGCAACGATTCCGTTTGGTTTCCCCTGCCCGGCGCAACTGACTGGCCTTTGCGCGCCGAAGCCACTGGCTGCGATCTGGTCGGCGCTGTCTCGAATTATGGCATTGTCATCAAACCTGATCCGTCGACAGGCGCAGACTGGATCTATGATCCGACACTGCCAGAGTTTCATTATTGCAGCTTCGCATTGTCACTGGGGCCAACAGCGCTGCAAAGTGACGCGTTCAGGCAATTCTGGCAAAATTTGCGGCTGACAAATGACAAGTTCCACACGGTCAGGCGCGGCGAGGTTGGCCTTTCGCGGGCCTTGCTAGCCGCCGGATTGCGCCATACCGAGACCTTCGAGAGCCGCTCTCTGGGTCCAAGGCTTCAGGCCATGTCCGTGTCTGAGCTGCGCCAGTTCATCGCCGAGCTTGTAATCCCGGAAGACCGCGCTCTTGAACAGCGCCGACAGGCCGTGCTCGCCCAGGAGCCTGCGGCACATGCGCAGGCCGATCTGGTCGCAGCGGCGTGTCACATGATAGCCTCGACCGGGCCGGCCTATGCGCTGCCGGCCTATGCTTATGAGGTGCTGCAGCATCCGTTTCTCAAGAAATCACCGCTTCGATTGTTGCCAAATGGCGCTGCAGCGACGCTGCGCCTGACAGCGCGCTTGCAGGGCCCATATGGACAGGCAATCCATGCGGAAGCAAAGGCCTTGGCAGCAAGCTCAGGACATTAACAGCCCTGTGCGACAATCTATGCCCCCTGAGCCGTAACTGCCTGCGCGGGCGCCTGCAATTTCATCTGGCGCGTCGCCAACCGGTCCGCCTCCGCCTGCGCATGGGTCACAAAAACGGTCGCCGGGCGCTGTTCGGCAATCACGCTTTCGGTCAGAGCCAGCATATCTTCGACCAGCGCAGGGTCGAGCGAGACGAAGGGCTCATCCAGCAGCAGGATATCGGGCCGGGCCGCATAGGCGCGCGCCAGTGACAGGCGGCGCTGCTGGCCCAGTGACAGTTGGCCGGGAAACAACCCGCCTTTGCCCGACAGGCCCACGCGGGCCAGTGCCGCTTCGGCCTGATCCGCGCTGACCCCTGTGGTCAGGCGCAGATTGTCGCGCGCCGACCTCCAGGGCATCAGCACAGGTTCCTGAAACACCATTGCCAGTCGCCCTGTGCGCCTGATCTGACCTACATAGTCCGTATCGAGCCCCGCGATCAGCCGCAGCAGCGTCGATTTGCCAACACCTGAAGGACCAAGCACGGCCAGCACCTCGCCAGGCGCGACCTGAAAGACCAGATCGCGCAGGATGTGTGTTTCGCCGAAGCGCTTGCTGCGGATGGCGACGTGCAGGCTCATGCATCCCTCCAGCGGCGTGCCCGGTTTTCCAGTGGCTGCAGGATCAAGGTTTCGATCGCGAGCATCACGGCCACGAAGCTGAGCGCATAGACCATCACCATGGTCACATCGAACATCTGAAAATGCAGGTGGATCTTGAAGCCGACCCCCTGCCCGCGCCCCAGAAACTCGACCACAAGCACGATTTTCCAGATCAGGCTGAGCCCTGCGCGCGCGGTTGCGGCCAGATGCGGGGCAAGCTGTGGCAGTACGATATGACGCAAGCGCGCATAGGCCGACATGTTGAAGACCTGCGCCATATCGCCCAGCGGGCCATTCAGGGCCCGCGCGCCTTCGCGCATCATCGCAGTCACCAGCGGGATCTTGTTGATCGCGACGGCAACAATCGCTGCTGTTTCATTCAGCCCGATCCACAGGAAACACAGCACAATGACCACAAGCGCAGGCAAATTCAGGAAGACCACCAGCCAGGGGTCAAGCCAGCGGTTGAGCGTGGGCGAAAGCCCCATCACCAGCCCCAGAAGCAGCCCCAGCGACATCGCGGCTGCAAAAGCCTGCACAACCCGCCAGAGCGTCGCCCCGAGATGGACCCAAAGCTCGCCAGAAGCGGCTTCTGACAGAATACGCGGCAGCACGATCTGGGGGCCTGGCAGAACCATCGGATCGGCCTTGGCCCATGCCAGAGCGACCCAGAAAACCAGCAAGGCGAGAAGTGACAGCGCACGCACGGCCCAACTGGGCAATGGGCGTGGGGACCCTTTCCCCCGCCCGGCGGTGATGTTTCTGATCTCGGACAGGCTCACGAGCCCAAAGGCACGAAGACGCCTGACGGAAGGTCAGTCGCATCGCCCACCAATGCCTCGCCGCCCAGATCGACCATCAGGCGGAACATGGCGCGGGCTGCGTCTTCATTGACCGGCCCTTCGGACGGGATACCGGCCCGAAACCCGGACTTGAGCGCTGCGAATTCTGCATCATCGGCCGCATTCATGATGGGCCTAAGCCGGTCCCAATCCGCATCTGAATTGGTCAGCTGCACTTTCGCGGCGCGCGAGGCTGCAGCGAAAGCGGTAATCAATTCGGGCTGTGCTGCGACCAGTGCGGATTGTACGACATAGCCCAGAAGCGGCATGTCCGGGTCCATGCCCAGCGCCTCTGCCGCATCCGCGACCGAGATCAGATGGCGCATACCTGCGGCTTCCTGTTTGGCCATGAAATGCCAGAAATTGATCGCACCACCCAGATCGCCCGCGCGCGCAGTCTGGAAGATCAGCGGCGGGGCACCATAGACCTGTTCAGTGCTGCCTGCCAGATCAAAGCCCTGCTGGCTGGCATAGGCGCGCAGGATCAGCCAGCTTTTGTCCTGCGGACCACCGGCAATGCCGATCTGCTGGCCAGCAAGATCTTGCAGCGACTGCGCCGGGCTGTCCGCAGGCACCATCACGCCGCCAACAGCACGGCTATAGGGAATGAAGGCGATGTCATGGCCAGCCGCGCGCTGGCGGGCAACCCAGATCCAGTCATCAACGATCACATCCACCTCGCCGCCCTGAAAGGCGATCTGCCCTGCGGCCTTGCCCGCCACTTCCTGGATCTGCAGACGAAAGCCCTGCGCCTCATCGAAGCCGTGCGCCTTGATGGTCTGCAGTTCCCAATTCACGGTCCCCCCGGCCTGGCTGGCGATGGTCAGGACCGGCAAATCCGCCATGGCCGGCAGAGCGGTGCAGATCAGCGCGGCGGTCGCGCGCCGGATGGACGCGAAAAAAGTCATTCTGTGCTCCTCCCTGACAATTGACCACAGCCTATGGACAGGCCAGAGCCGCGCCTATTCGACCAAAGGCCAATTCAGGCCCGCGCGCCTCAGACAATAGTCGTAAGACGAATAGCCAATTTCACCCATTTCACAGTTTCGTAATACTGCGTACTATCTTTACTGCCGTGACTTAGCCGACCCTCGGTCAAGCCCGGCCCTTTGGGAGGATAGAGGATGAACAGATTCACATTGTCCGTATGTGCTGCGATCATGGCAGCGCCTGCGGCATTTGCTCAGGTGACCGAGGAGGACCTTGCAAACGATCAGAGCATCACGACCCAGATCGTGACCAATGGCATGGGCCGGGACTGGCAGCGTTACAGCCCGCTGGATCAGATCAACACGGAGACAGTCGCGAACCTGTTCCCCGCATGGTCCTTCAGCTTTGGCGGTGAACGCCAGCGTGGGCAGCAAAGCCAGCCCCTGATCTATGACGGCGTGATGTATGTCACCGGGTCCTACAGCCGCGTTTTCGCGCTGGATGTGAAGACCGGGCGCAAGATTTGGCAGCATGATGCCCGCCTGCCCGAAGGCATTCTGCCCTGCTGCGATGTGATCAACCGGGGCGCGGCCATCTATGGTGACAATATCTATTTCGGCACGCTGGACGCGCGCATCGTGGCGCTGAACCGCCACACGGGCGCTGTGGTCTGGAATCGCCGGATTGCCGATTACCGCGAAGGCTACAGCTACACGGCTGCGCCCCTGATCGTGAATGGTTTGGTCATCACGGGCAATTCGGGGGGTGAATTCGGGATCGTCGGTGCTGTCGAGGCCCGCGATGTAGAGAATGGCGAACTGGTCTGGCGTCGTCCCGTGATCGAGGGCCATATGGGTGAGCTGCATGGCGAACCCTCGACCATGACCGGTGAGACCAATGCAACCTGGCCCGGCGATATGTGGCAAACTGGCGGCGGCGCGCCCTGGCTGGGCGGCAGCTATGACGCCGAGACCGACACGCTGATCTTCGGAACCGGCAACCCGGCGCCCTGGAACAGCCATCTGCGCGAAGGCGACAACCTCTATGCGGCCAGCCGGATCGGGCTGGATCCTGCGACGGGCGAGATCAAGTGGTATTTCCAGACTACCCCATGGGAAGGCTGGGATTATGACGGTGTGAACGAGGTCATCCCTTTCACCGATGCCGAAGGCAACGGGCGGCTGGCGACCGCTGACCGGAACGGCTTTTTCTACCTGCTCGACCGCGAGGATGGCAGCTTTGTGGACGCCATGCCCTTCGTGAATGACATCTCTTGGGCGAGCGGCATCGACGAAAACGGCCGTCCGATCTTCAATGAGGCCAACCGTCCGGGCAATCCTGCAGATTCGGCCGATGGACAGCGTGGCGATGTGGTCTGGGCCGTGCCGGGCTTCCTGGGTGGCAAGAACTGGCAGCACATGGCCTATTCGCAGCGCACCGGATATTTCTACGTTCCTGCGAATGAATGGGGCATGGATATCTGGAACGAGCCGATCACCTATCGTCAGGGTGCCGCCTATCTGGGCGCGGGTTTTACCATCAAGTCGCTGTTCGAGGATCATATCGGATCGCTCAAGGCCATCGACCCCAACACGATGGAGATCAAGTTCGAAGTCCACAACCGCGCGCCGCTCTGGAGCTCGGCTATGGCGACGGCCGGCGGGTTGGTGTTCTACGGTACGCCCGAGGGCTACATCAAGGCCATCAATGACGAGACTGGCGAAGTGCTGTGGCAGTTCCAGACGGGCTCTGGCGTGACTGGTCAGCCTGTAACCTGGGAAGACGAGGATGGCGTGCAGTGGCTCTCGGTCGTGTCCGGCTGGGGTGGCGCTGTGCCCCTTTGGGGCGGCGAGGTCGCGCAGGAAGTGGCCTATCTGAACCAGGGCGGGTCAGTCTGGACCTTCCGGATCCCCGATCAGCTGCTGGCCTCGGCAGAATGATCTGAGACGTGTGACCCATGAAAACCCGGCCAATGCGCCGGGTTTTCAGCTTTCTGACCCGCAGCGCGCTGACCGCCCTGACACACCCCGGCGAAAGTCGCATAGGCGAAGCTGCACTGTCTGCATATCCTGATTCTCATGCAAATGATTCTCCGCCTCTTCCTTCTGCTGCTACTCATGGCATTGCCTGCGCGCGCGCAGGTTCTCTCGCCTGACGAAATGCTCGCTTATGTACCCCCGCCTTTCGGGCTGGGCGAGGCCTTGAATGACAAGGGCCTATATCAAGTGGTCAATTCCGGGGGCGCGCCGGCCGGATATGCCTTTACCACGCAGCCCTATGCGCCGCTTCCGGGCTTCGCCGGGGCGCCGATCAACGCGCTGGTGGTGCTGGACCGGGATGGGACCTTCGTGACAGTGCGGCTGTTTGCGCATAACGAGCCGATTTTCATCTCGGGTATGGGCGAGGCCCCATTTCTGGCCTTTTTCGAGCAATATGCCGGGAAATCCATCTGGTCGCCCATGACCATCGGCACGCCTTATGGGGGTGCCGATGCCGCGTCGTCGCTGGTGGCGCTGGATGGGATCACCAAGGCCACCGCGTCAGTCCGGATCGCGCATGAATCAATCATGGCAGCGGCCCATTCTGTTGCGCGTGAACATATGCAAGGCCGGATCGCGGCCCCGGCGGCCCGTCCGAACCCGGATCACGACGAAACCCTCTCATGGGCCGATCTGGTGGAACAAGGGCTGGTTGGACATCTGCGCGTCAGCAATGCTGAAATCGACGCGGCCTTTCAGGGCACACGCTGGGCCTATGCCGATCCGGAAGCGCAGACCGACCCGGACGGGACCTATCTGGATCTGTGGTTGCTGGATGTGACGATCCCGGCGCTGGCGCGCGCTGCGCTGGCTCCGTCAACAATTGCACAGATGGAGCGGTTTCAGGGCGTCGCGCCGACAGATGAGTTTCTCTTGCTGATCGATGCTGGTCGCCATGGGCTGGTCAGTGACAGTTTCGTGCGCAACACGTCGCCCGATCTGATCAAGGCCGATCAGGGCGGCTTTCCCATCGCGCTGAGGGACGCCGATTTTCTGGTGGACCTTGCTCCGGACGCGCCCGAAGGCACAGCGATGATCCTGCGCACGGATCGCCGCCTTGGCTTCAACCCGGCAGAACCCTTCACGCTGACAGTTGAAGCCGTGCGCGAACATGGCTTCATCACGCCTGAAATCGGCCGCGTGGCACTGGAACTGGACCACCAGACCGATGAGCGCTTCTTCCTGCGCGAGCGCGTGATCACCCCGCTGCCACCCTGGCTGGAAGCGCTTTATAACCGTCAGATCGACCTGATCCTGCTGGCGCTGGGGCTGGCCGCACTGGTCTGGGCCCTGGGCGCGCGAATGAACCGGCTGGCGGGTTGGCGCTTCTTCACACCGGCGCGTTTGGTGATCCTTGCGGTGATGACAGGCTTTGTGGGCTTCTGGGGTCAAGGGCAGCTGTCGATTGTCACTCCGCTCGGGGTCTTGCGGACAGCGTTGGAGGGCGGCAGCTACGCGTTTCTGCTCTACGATCCATTCTCACTGATGGTCTGGGCAGCCGCCATTCTTGGCTTTGTGCTCTGGGGGCGCGGGTTGTTCTGTGGCTGGTTATGCCCTTTCGGCGCGCTTCAGGAATTCGCGCATCATCTGGGCCGCCTGCTGCGTCTGCCGCAGATCGAGCCCTCGCCGGTTTGGGACAAGCGGCTGAAATCGGGGAAATATGTCGCCTTGGGCGGGCTGGTCGGGTTGGTGGTTTTCGCCCCGCAGCATGTGGACACAGCCGCCGAGATAGAACCGTTCAAGACCACGATCACTGTATTCTTCGTCCGCGAGTGGTTTTTCGTCGCCTATGCGGCCTTCTGGCTGCTGCTGGGGATGGTACTGTTCAAAGGGTTTTGCCGCTATCTCTGCCCGCTTGGGGCGGTGATGGCCATTGGCGGGCTGGTCCGAGGGCGCGATTGGATCGCAAGGCGGGCGGAATGCGGCAGCCCGTGCCAGCTCTGCCGGGTGAAATGCAATTACGGGGCCATCAAGAACACTGGCGAGATTGCCTATTCCGAGTGCTTCCAGTGTCTGGATTGCGTCACAATCCATGATGACCAGAAACAATGCGTGCCGCTGGTTCTGGCCGCGCGCAAAGCCACGCGCGCCTCGTCTGGCGCGCCCACGCGCCCCCAGCCAGCGACCGAGGTGCCCGTATGACCCGCTTGTCCCGTCGCCGGTTCCTGACCATCGCGGCCTGCCTGCCCGTGGCAGCACATGCGGGCCAGAACCGGTTGGACTGGCACGGGCAGGCGCTGGGGGCGGATATCCGCATCACGCTGGACGGCCCGCGCGAGATCACGCGCCCTGCCCTTGCCCGTGCCCGGCTAGAGATCGAGGCCTATGAACGCCGATTCAGCTTGTTTCGGTCAGAGTCTGAGCTTTCTCAGCTGAACCGCACAGGTCATCTGGCCGATCCTGATCCGGTATGGCGCGCCTTGCTCGCGCAATGCGATCAGCTGCACAAGGCAACCGGCGGCCTGTTCGACCCGACGATCCAGCCGCTCTGGCAGGCCTTCGCCACGGGGGGCGATGTCGGTCAGGCACGTGCACTGGTTGGCTGGGACCGCATCAGCCTTCCCGGCCCCGCGCGGCGCAGCCTGCAGCTGGCAAAGGGTCAGGCGCTCAGTTTCAACGGCATCGCGCAAGGCGCCGCGACAGACGCCGTGCGCCGCGCGTTGTACGCGGCAGGGCTACGCTCGATCCTGATCGACATCGGCGAGACCGCCACGCTCGGCGGGCCATGGCATATCGGCGTTGAGGACCCTGTGCATGGGGCCGTGACGCAGCTTGCCCTGACCGATCAGGCGCTTGCGGTCTCCAGCCCTGCGGCACTGACCTTGTCCCAGGGCACAACGCATATCCTTGATCCCAAGGGTTATCGGCCGCCCCGCTGGTCTAGCGTTGCTGTCCTGGCCACGGATGCAGCGCTCGCGGATGGATTGTCGACTGCAGCCTGCATGATGGACGCCTCTGAGGCCCGCGCGACCGCCCATGCTCTGGGTGGCGTAAATCAAATCCTGTTACTGGACAGGGAGGGTGCTCTGACGACGCTGATGGTGTAATTCTGCCGCTGATCCATCATACCCCTGCTCTCCTATTATTCTGAACAATCTGCCCTGAATTTGCCCTATTGATGCAAATTTCTTGCCCAATAGAACAGGCAGTCTGACAAGGTGGAAATTCATTATTGTCAGGAGGCACCTATGATACAGACGCATTATTCGGATCCGACGTTCCAGAGTGACATTCTCGGGATGATTCAGGCAGAACGTCAGAAATCCGTTTCAAGGCGTGAATGGTTGCACCGGCTCAAGGGACTGGGTCTGTGCGTCGAGGCCGACACGCTGCGCAGCTTACGCACCCGCAAGCTTGTCTGCACGCTGCCTGCCCATCTTTACGCATGATCCGCAGCCAGATCAGTGATACGCAGGGCGCAAACAGATTCCTTGACTGTCGCTTATAAGGTGGTGCCGGCTGAGGGACTCGAACCCCCGACCTTCGGTTTACAAAACCACTGCTCTACCAACTGAGCTAAGCCGGCCCTTAAGCGCCTTGTAAGGGCAAAGTCCCGGCGGCTCAATATAGGAAATCGCATGGGCCTGTATCAATGTCCCGGAAAAACACGCCCGTCGCGTTCTGGTCGAAAACTTAACCAACTCATGTCACATTCTACCGGCATGACGGGCGAAAACGGAAGGTGAGCAGATCATGGATATCGCATTGCATCTTGGGGCGCATCTGACGGATGGAACCCAGCTGCGGAATTGCTTGCTGCACAATAGCGCAATGCTCGAAGCAGATCGCGTTCTGGTTCCGCGCGCGCGCAATTTCCTGTCCTTGCTCACGGATGCTGCGACTCACATAGCCTCGGGTCACGGGGCGCCGGACGCTTTCGGGCATCTCTTGGCTTCTGTCAGTGCGCCAGAAGACACGCGCAGGCTGGTGCTGTCGGCACCGCGCCTGCTGGCCCGCCTGCCCGAGACGCTTGACGAAACCCGTTTCTACCCGGATGCAGATCGTCGGATCGCGGCCCTGCGCCATATGTTTGCCGGGCAGGATGTTACTGTCTTCCTTGCGATCCGGAACCCGGCCTCTTATGTCCCGGCCTTCCTGAGTTCTGGCAAGGTCCAGTCCGCAGGCGCCGACGATCATGAGATCGAGGCCGATACATTACGGTGGTCCGAATTCATCGGACGCTTCCAGCAGATCTGGCCGGAAGCCCGCCTAACGATCTGGTGCGACGAAGACACGCCTTTCATCTGGCACCGCGTGCTGCGCATCATCTCGGATCATCAGCCTGAAACGGAATTCGCCAAGAGCTTCGCTTGGTTCGATTCTGTCCTGCGCGATGGTGCGTCAGACAAGCTGGCCGCCTATCTGGACGCCTCGCCCCCTGTCGACGAAACCCATCGGCAGCGCGTGATCACGGCTTTTCTGGACAAGTTCAGTGATGATGAAAAGCTTGAAATCGACACCAGCGTCACAGGCTGGGACGCTGCGCGCATTGATGACCTGACAGCGCTCTACGATGCAGACACTGACCTGATCCGCACCATGCCCGGCATCCGCTTCATCGCGCCATGAAGGCGTCTTACTCCATGCCCAGCGCGGCCTTGTACAGTTCAAGCACGGCTTCTTCCTCTGCGATTTCATCAGGCTTGCGCTTGCGCATGGCAATGATCTTGCGCAGCACTTTCGTATCATAGCCCCGTCCCTTGGCCTCGGCCATCACTTCCTTTTGCTGGTCCGTGATGTCCTTTTTCTCGGCTTCCAGATGCTCATAGCGCTCGATGAACTGGCGCAATTCATCTGCAGTGACAGAATAGGCGTCTTGGGTGATGTCAGTCATGCTCGGGTCCGTCCTGTTGGGCTGCCTCTTGGTGCCGGTCATGCCCAATCAGACGCGCAGCTGCAAGGCTTTATCCAAGCCCCGCCGCGGCAGGGGGTCGCATCTGCGGAGCGCGGCCTTTCGCATGTGCAAAATAATTTTCATTTGAAAATAGACCCAGACCTGTTACCGTCACGGAAAATCAGGAAAGTGACCTATGGTGCCACATCCAAAGACTTCTCTGCGCAAATTCGAGAAATCGCTGCCAATTGCGCTGCTGCGCTCGCGCGAGGCGACCACCAGGCTGTTCAAACCCTTCATCGACAGTCATGATCTGACCATGCCGCAATGGCGCGTGCTGCGTGCCCTTGCTGAAGCAGAAGCGCTGGATGCCAAGACGCTTGCGGAACGCTGCGTGATCCTGCCGCCCTCGCTGACGCGGATTTTCCGCTGCCTGACACAACGCGGCCTGATCGCGCAAGTGGACTGCACAGATGCCCGGCGCCATATGGTCCGCCTGACCGATGCAGGACGCAGGCTTTTCGAAGAGGTTGTCGAAGAATCCGAACCGAGCTATCGCCGCCTCGCGGCCGCGTTCGGTGCCGAACGCCTGGATACGCTGCTCGATCTGCTCAATGAGTTGCGCGACACGGTCCAGAATATGGAAGACACCACCCCTGAAACCAGCCTGCCGCCGCTCAAGCGGGCCGCCAATCACTGAACTGCTTTTCATCCTTGTCAAAATATCCCGGGGGGGACCAGCCCCCTTTCTGGGCTGGGCGGGGGGCAGCGCCCCCCTTCTGCCATCAAAGACCTGACCAGCGTTTCAGGATCAGCACCGCGTTCAAGCCACCAAAGGCGAATGCATTCGACATCACCACATCAACCTGCCCTCGCCGCGCCTGGTTGGGCACGACATCCAGCGCAATCTCCGGGTCGGCTTCGCTGAAATTGATTGTGGGTGCGATGACGCCCTCGCGCAAGGCCATCAGCCCCGCCAGTAATTCGACTGCGCTGGTCGCACCGATCAGATGACCATGCATCGATTTGGTCGAAGAGACCGGGATCCGGTCCAGATGATCGCCCAGAACCCGGCGCAGCGCTTGCGCTTCGACCCTGTCATTGGCCGCCGTGCCAGTGCCATGAGCATTGACATAATCCACAGCATCAGGCGGCAGGCCCGCATCTTGTAGCGCGGCCCTCATGGCACGGCTTGGCCCGTCGATATCCGGCATGACAATATCGCTCGCGTCAGAGCTCATGCCGAAACCCGCGACTTCCGCCAGAATATCGGCGCCGCGTGCCAGCGCATGGTCCATATCCTCGAAAACAAAGACAGCACTGCCCTCGCCCTGCACCATGCCAGAGCGGTCGCGCGAAAACGGCCGACAGGTGTCCTGTGCCATGACACGCAGGCCTTCCCAGGCCTTGATCCCGCCAAAACACAGCATCGCTTCCGACCCGCCTGTCATCATCACATCCGCAGCCCCGCCTCGGATCAGGTGAAACGCCTGCCCCATGGCGTGATTGGCCGATGCGCAGGCCGTCGACACTGTGTAGCTTGGACCCTTCAGACCGAATTCCATCGCCAGTTGCGCGGTTGCCGCATTATGCATCAGACGCGGCACCACAAACGGGTGTACACGGTTTTTCCCGGCTTCATAGACAGTGCGGTAATTCTCATCGACCGTGGTATTGCCCCCCCCCGCTGTGCCCAGCACGACCCCGGCGCGGCAGGCCATGTCCCCAGACAGCGCCAGACCCGGTGCCGAAAGCCCCGACTGGACCATCGCTTCGCGGCCTGCGACCAGAGCAAACTGGCTGAAACGATCAAGCAGCGTGCGCGCCGAGCGGGAGAAATGTGCATCCGGGTCAAAGCCGCGCACTTCTGCGCCGATCTGCACCGACAAGCGGTCCAGATCGCGGCACGTAAGCGGGCCGATCGCGCAGTCCCCTGCCTGCATCGCGGCATAGGTCTGGACAACATCATGCCCCAGCGGGTTGATGGTCCCAGCGCCCGTGATGGCAACGCGCCTCATGCAGCTTTGCGCGCCACCAGCTTTTCGACCTCTGCAATGATTGCCCCCACCGAGGATATGTCGAATCCCGGTTGATCGGGCGTGTTGGCATTGAAGGGCACAGTGATGCCGAAATTCTCTTCAATGCCGAAAATACATTCCACAATTCCAAGACTGTCGATTCCCAGATCGGACAATTGCAAGTCTGGCGTCACTTCCTCGACAGGAAGCATGGCCTGTTCCGCAATAATCGCGATCACGCGTTCGGAAATATCGTCGATCTGCTGCATGATCCTCGATCCCATGAGAAGTGGTGTTCACGGAGTGTCACACCCCTTTTCCGTGTGGAATTGTATCAGTTTCAGACTGATGAACAACTCAAAAAACTGTAGGCGCGGTCATCGATCCGAATGTCATCGCGGGCGGCTTGCAAACAAGGGGTGACGGCTAGCTGCGCAGCCCGTCGGGCACTGCGCCAGCGTTGCGCAGCGCGTCAAAAATCCGCGCATCGCGCCCATAGATGTCGTCGCGGAAATTCAATTCACCCCGCACATTGGTAAAGGCCGTGCGATAGACCAGATGCACCGGCACGGGCTCGTCCAGATAAACACGGGTCTGCTGGCCCGTATTGAGGACGCGATGATACAGCCCACGCGGATCGTCCGTCTGGCGCGACAGCAGCTCATAGGCGAAATCACGCGGATCATTCAAACGGATACAGCCCGAGGAATGGGTGCGTACAGTGGTGCGGAACAGGTGGCGTTCAGGCGTGTCATGCAAATAGATTGCATAGGGGTTGGGAAACATGAATTTCACTTCGCCCAAAGCGTTGTTCGGCCCAGGGGGCTGGCGCACATTGAACGGAAAATTTGCCGGTGTGTAGCGCGCGAAATTCACGGCATTGCGCGGCACAACACGGCCGCGTGCATCCACAATCTGCAAATGCCGCGCCCCGCCCGACGCCAGCGCCCCCCAGTAGGACCGTGCGAGGATCGAGCGTGGCAAGGTCCAGTCGGGATTGATTTCCAGATAGGTCATCCGATCCGAGAATTCAGGCGTCTGGCGATCACTGGCCTGAGCACCCACGACCGAGATCGTTTCGAATGTCACCTGATCATCATCCACGATCTGAGACGTGAAATCTGTCAGATTGACCCAGATATGGCGTGACCCGCGCGGAATATTCAGCCAGCGTTCGCGTTCCATCGCCACGATGACCGATTTGAGCCGCTCTTCCGGGGGCACATTCAGTGCCCG